>DATJFA010000342.1:0-5811 GCA_035496015.1 Terriglobales bacterium
CAGGCAAGTTGGACTGGCGGACGCATGGCTAGTGGAACCACACCATTTTGACTGCCAGAGCAGCCATCATGGCGACGGCGCCCAGCACAGCGTTGTATTCGCGGTGCTTCCAGTATAACTGGCTGGAAAACCTGCCGTGACGCCCTTCAGCGGGCGCCCACCGTGGCACAAAACGCGGCACTCGCCGCTCGTACTCGGCAAACTCCGGAAAGCGCCCCCGCAGAAAGCGTTCTTCCGCCAGCACTACCGGCAGGTAAACAACGGCAAACAGCGCCACAATGGCTACGGCTACCCACCAACTGCGCGCCGCCACGGCAAATCCTGCCGCCACCACGAGAGAACCAAGGTAAAGCGGGTTGCGGGTTAAGGCGTATGGGCCGGTAATAGTAAGGCAGGTGTTCTTCTGGACGTGCCCGGAAGCCAGCGCGCGCAGGGCCAGCCCCGGAACGCAGATGGCCGCGCCCAGCAGCAGGGATTCGCGGCTGGGCAGCGCCAGCCAAACGTAAACCATGGCGAATACAAAACCCACAGGCACGCGGATGCGGCGGGCGATGTCACCCCAACTAAGCAAGTCCGCTCCCCAACAACTGCCGCGTGGCTGCCAGCACATCCTGGGCGGTGATGGCCATCAGTCCGGGGTCTGGGCGCTTGCGGCTGGAGCGCGCGGCGGCTCGCTCGGCGGTGTCGGTGGCGGAACTTAGGGGACTGCGTAGGACCATGCTGCGAGTGCCGAAGGGCCCGTTGCGCGCTGGGCTGGTAGGCCCGAAGAGAGCGACCACGGGAACACGCAACGCGGCAGCGAGGTGCATGGGGCCGGTGTCGCCGCCAATGAAGAGCTGCGCTCGCCGGGTAAAGGCGATCAGTTCGCCAACCGAGCAGGAGAGCGCAGTGGCGGCGCCGCAGCTTGCCGCCTCCACCGCCCGAGCCAGCGTTTCCTCCCCGGGACCAAAATTCACCAGGCTGCGCAGACCTAAGGCTTGCAATCGCTGAGCTACTTCGCCATAGCGCTCTGGCGGCCACTGCTTCCCTTCCCAACCCGCGCCGGGATTGAGCAGGACGAACTGCCGCGCTCCAAGCTGCTGCAAGCGCCGTTCGCAATCCTCTTCTGCCGCGGGATGGACGGGGAATTCGATTTCAGGAACCTCCGCCGGCACGCCGCTCAGGGCGGCAGCCAGGGCAACGTTCTGTTCGATCACGTGCGTGCCGCCGGCTTCCACGGTGTAGGTGTAGAAGACTCCGGCCGCATGCTCCCGCGGGCGCTCAAATCCGGCGAAATCCTCCGCTCCCGTCCAGCGCGACATCAGCCCGGTGCGCACTGTGCCCTGAAAATCTATTGCCAACTGGTATTTGGCGCCGCGCATTTCCCGCCACGCAGCCGCCGCTTCTCTCCAGGTCTCGTTCGAAAAGGGAGCCATACGCCACGCCAGCGTATTCACCACATGCACAGCATCCAGCAAGGGACGACCCGGACAACGCATCCCTGCGCGCGGAGTGTCCGGCGCACAGAGCAACTGCGCCCAGCGCTCTTCGATCATCCACCCCAGAGTGGCGGTGGGAAAAGCGCGGCGCAGCAAAGTGGCGGCCGGAAGGGCGTGAATGACGTCGCCCATGGAGCCCAGGCGGACGATCAGCAGGCGTTCCACGTCTCGCGCGGCCTCTTGCACCTCCGTCTGTTGGCGGCGCATAACGACGTCTTGTTCCGCTTCCGAAATAGTAGCCAGATGCATCTCACTTCTTCATGGCCCGCAGCATTTCGCTGCTGGAATGGTCCTTGGGATCGCCCACAATCTCCACTCGCCCCCCGCACTCACGCACCGCATCGCGTTCGGGCACGCTCTCCGCGGTGTAATCGGTGCCCTTGGCCTGAACATCGGGGCGAATTTCCCGGACCAGGGCGCGCACGTCTGGCTCGGAGAAGATCACCACCGCGTCAACGTCCGCGAGCGCGGCAATAATTTCGGCGCGCTCCTGCTCCGGCATCAGCGGCCGCCCATCACCTTTAAGCTGGCGAGCGCTGAAATCGGAGTTGATGGCCACCACCAAGCGGCCACCCAGCGCCTTCGCCGCGTGCAGGTAGCGGATATGTCCCACGTGCAGCAGGTCAAAGCAGCCGTTGGCCAGCACAATCGTCTCGCCTCTATGGCGCCATTCCGCCACACGCTGTTGCAGCGCCTGCCGGTTCACAATCTTTTTGGAGGGCACAGTCAATGTTATCGAAAACCTGCGCTCAATGGGGCCGCACGGCGGGCGGGACATGCTGCAAAGCGTCGAGCAATTCCTGCCGCGTTACGGTCGCCGTGCCCCGCTTCATCACCACGATACCGCCGGCATAGTTGGCCAGTTGCGCCGCCGCTTGCGGGTCGGCGCCGGCGGCCAGCGCGGCCGTATAAACGGCAATCACAGTGTCGCCCGCCCCGGTCACATCGGTTACTTGGTCGCTGCCGTAGATGGGGATGTCCACCGGCCTCTGCTTGCGGGCAAAGGCCACCATGCCATCGCGGCCGCGCGTGATGACCAGCGACTGCAGCTTCATCCTTTTCATGATCTGCTCGCCGGCGGAGAGCAACTTCCCCCAGTTGTTGCCGATCCTCAACCGTAACAGGTCTTCCACTTCCGGTTCGTTGGGCGTGGCCGCGGTTATGCCTGCGTATTCCAGCATGCGATAGCGTGAGTCCAGGGTGATAGGAATGCCGTTCCAACCACCGGCGCGGATGGAATCGAGAATCTCCGGCGTAGCCGCGCCATAGCCGTAGTCGGAGACCAGCAGCGCGTCGGAAGCATGGGCGTACTGCTTGGCGGCCAGAATCAGTTCGCGCACCACATGCTGGCTGGGCTCGCTCTCGGGTTCGCGGTCCACCCGCACCACCTGCTGGCGCGCCGAATGGGTCATGCCCGCCAGAATGCGGGTTTTCGTCACCGTGGGGTAACCCTTCTCTCGGATCAAGCCGCTGGCCGGGATACGCTTCTGGCGAAAGCGCTTCCGCAGCAGCTTGCCGGCTTCGTCTTCGCCCACCACGCCCACGGGCAGAACATTCACGCCCAGGTCGGCCAGGTTACAGACGGCGTTGGCGCCGCCTCCCGGCACCACGTCGCGCTCACGATGCTTGAGAATGAGCACCGGGGCCTCACGCGAGACGCGCGAAATCTCCCCGTAGACGAATTCGTCGGCCACCATATCGCCCAGCACCGTTACGGTGAGCTGGGGAAAAGCTTCCACGATTTTGCGCAGCCGCTCGGTCTCGCTGTCAGGCCTGATCATAGAGCTGAAAGCGCATTCTCTCATACCGGCACAGGGTAAAAGGCTGGTTATGTGGTTGATTCTGCTTGTTCGGGCGGGAGTTTGCAGGTGAGTAACAGCCAAAATTGGCCGGAAAAGATCTACTGCATAATTGCTAGCGCTAACCCTGCCAGGGTTCCGACGACACCGACCACCGCGGAGAAGAAAAACAGGCCAATTAAGACCAGCATAATTCGAATGTGGTGGGTGATAACCCAGTCTTCCGGGTGCGGCGGATAGGACGAGCGGTGCAGGTGGCACACAAAGTGGTGCACACGCTTGCGGCGGTCAAAAAGCAGTCCGCCCAGCCACCAGGCGCCCATCGCGAACACAACCAGGAGAAATGAACCGCCAACTGCTTCCATGATGAGCTCACTTTGCGCTTGCGGAGAGAGCCGCTTGTCCCGCGCTCTGAGAAGTGCGGCGCAGCTTCTTCTCCAGTCGCTGCACCTCGGCATCCACCGTCGGCAGCAATTCGGCTATGGTCTGACGATAGCCGCCGCGCATATTGCGGTAGATCGCTTGCGGAGTGTAGATGAAGCCCCAGGGGAAGCCCCACCAGCCGAACAGGGCAGAAATCAGAGTGTAGATAACAGCGGTGGTCTGGCTCTTATCACTGCCCACCACCAGCCGCGGCGAGCGGAAGCGGGTGGTGAATATAACGAGCGAAATGCAAGCCTGGTACTGGACTACGACGGTGCGCGGCGTAATCTTCTTGCTCTCGTAATATGACCAGCCTTGCTGGATCATTTGCCGGTTGGTCTGTACCCAGTGAAGAAAATCCAGCGCTTTTTCCTGCTCTTTGGCGAGCAGGTAAATGACTCCGCCGAGAATGGCGCTGAGCCCCAGCAGGAGGCCGCCATCCGCAAAATGCCCCAGGAAAATGTGGACTATTCCCGCAATTACCAGGATGACAAACAAGCCGACTGCCATACAGGCCCCCCAAGCTTTGGGGGGAACACTACTTGTGAGGGCGTAACTGGTCAATAGTACCGAGGTAATGCGAGGCGGTTCGCGGGGCACGCTTTGCAACAGATCTCTGCGCTTAAGCTTTTGGGGCCGTTGAGGTTAGAATGGCGGGTCATGAAGATTGCTTTGGGAGCTGACCACGCCGGTTTCGAACTGAAGGAAGCCGTAAAGCGCCTGCTCACGGCCCAGGGCATTCAGGTGGAGGACCGGGGCACGCACTCTCTCGAGTCGGTGGACTATCCCGACTTCGCCCGCGCCGTGGGCGAGGAGGTTGTCCGCGGGCAGGCGGATTTCGGTATTCTGGTGTGCGGTACCGGAATTGGCATGTCCATGAGCGCCAACAAGATACCCGGCGTCCGAGCCGCCAAGGCGGACACGGAATACGAGGCCGAGATGGCCCGGGCCCACAACAACGCCAACGTGCTCTGCCTGGGCGCCCGCGTCACCGATGCCGCCACCGCGGAGAAACTGGTGCGCAAGTTCCTGGAAACCAGCTTTGAAGGCGGCCGCCACCAGCGCCGGGTGGATAAAATTATGGCCATCGAGCGCTCAGAAAATTCATTGGCCACGGATTGACACGATCACACGGATTCAAATCATTGACGATTTGCGATTGAAGATTGACGATTGGAGTTTAGTTGAAAGCTGACGGCGGATAGCTAAGAGCTAGCAGCCAAAGGCCGAGAGCCGACAGCCGAAGGCCTACAGCCGAGAGCCGACAGCCGAAGGCCTACAGCCAAGAGCCAACACCTGAGCCCCTTATGAACCACTCTATGACCCGCCCCCTCCACGAAGTTGACTCCGAAGTAGCCGCCGCCATTGATAACGAGATTCGCCGCCAGCATGAAGGCCTGGAATTGATCGCCTCGGAGAACTTCGTCAGCGAAGCCGTGCTTGAAGCCATGGGCTCGGTGTTCACCAACAAATACGCCGAAGGCTATCCCGGGAAGCGCTATTACGGCGGCTGCGAGTTCGTGGACGTCGTGGAGAACCTGGCTCGCGAGCGTGCCAAGCAGCTTTTTGGCGCCGAGCACGCCAATGTGCAGCCGCATTCCGGTTCCTCCGCTAACATGGAGGCTTACAGCGCGGTGCTGCAGCCGGGCGATACCATTCTGGGCCTGAACTTAGCCCATGGCGGCCATCTCACCCACGGCCACCACCTGAATTTTTCCGGCAAAACCTACAAGATCATTCCTTACGGCGTGACCCGCGAAAGCGAAACCATTGACTACGACGAATTGGAGAAACTGGCGGAGCGCGAGCGCCCCAAGCTGATCATCGGCGGGGGGAGCGCCTACCCCCGCATCATTGATTTCGCCCGCATGCGGCAAATTGCCGACAAGGTCGGCGCCCTCTACCTTGTTGACATGGCGCATTTTGCCGGCCTGGTTGCCGGGGGCGTGCATCCCTCTCCCGTGCCCCATGCGCAGATTGTGACCACCACCACGCACAAAACCCTGCGCGGGCCACGCGCCGGCATGATCCTGTGCAAGCAGGACTATGCTGCCGCCATTGACAAGACCGTTTTCCCCGGGGACCAAGGGGGGCCTCTAGTGCACATTGTG
>DATJFA010000343.1:0-6631 GCA_035496015.1 Terriglobales bacterium
AAATTCTTCGGATCGCCCTTCCTGGGAGTGGGACGCAACACCGAGCGGGGACAGCCCATCAGCACTGCCAATCTGGGGGTGTTCAAGAACACCAAAGTGAACGAGCGCCTGACGGTCCAATTCCAAGCTGAGGCCTTCAACGTGCTCAACAACCAGTGGCTGGGCATACCCAACCCGCGCGTGAACCGTGTTACTACGGATGCATTCGGCAGCACCCGCTTCAATCAGAACGGTGGCGATACGTTTGCTGGCAACATCACTACTGACGGCATCGGCCGGCGCCGCCTGCAGTTCGGGCTCAAGCTGATTTTCTAAACTGCATCCAGAAAACTCTTGGACCACCTTCGGGTGGTCCTTTTTTTTGCCATTTGCGGGCTCCGCGTGTAAGCCTGAAGTGACCCTTCTTGCTGCTATCGCATGACAAAATGTACGCTGTACGGCTGCTTGCCACTTTGGACGGAGGCTAGTCCGCACAACCTATGCCTGAGCGCTCCGGTGTTGCTGAGTTCAAGAAGATCATCGAGCAAAACCGCGGCGGTGAGCCCGCGGGCACCTATGCGGTCTGCTCTTCTCATCCTTGGGTCGTGGCATCAGCCGTTCGCCAGGCCGTGCGTGATAATTCCCTGCTGCACATTGAGTCCACCTCCAGTCAGGTGAATCAATTTGGTGGATACAGCGGCCAAACGCCACGTCAGTTTGCTGAAACCGTATGCCAAGCGGCCAGGAATGGAGGTCTGCCTGCCGAGAGGATCCTGTTGGGAGCAGACCATCTGGGCCCGTATCCTTGGCGTGGGGAAAACTCGGCTTCCGCAATGGAAAAGGGCTGCCAGTTAGCCCATGAATGCGTGCTGGCTGGCTATCAGAAGGTTCATCTGGATGCCAGCATGTCCTGCGCGGGCGATCCGAATCCCCTGGACCAGGGAACCGTTGCCGAACGCGCTGCGCTCCTCTGCGCTGCTGCCGAACACGCCACCCATCAGTTGCCAACAGGGTCAGCGGCTCCTGTTTATGTGATTGGCACCGAGGTTCCTATCCCCGGCGGAGAAGTGGGACCGGGCCAACCGCCAGCCGTAACCACCGCCGACGACGCCGGCAGCACCCTGAAGGCTTTCGCCAACGCCTTTCACCAGCACGGGCTGTCAGCAGCCTGGGAACGTGTGATCGGATTGGTTGTGCAACCCGGAGTGGAGTTCGGCGACGACGTCGTCTGGGATTACGATGCCCAGAAAGCTCAGGCTCTTTCTGCCGCGCTGCCCAGCCGCCCCAAACTGGTTTACGAGGCACACTCCACCGACTACCAGCGCCCGGACGCGTTAGCCCAAATGGTGAAGGATCATTTCGCCATCCTCAAGGTCGGGCCCGCGCTTACTTTCGCCTTTCGTGAGGCGGTGTTCGCTTTAGGTGCCATGGAGAGCGAACTGTTAGGTTCGCGGCCAGCCACTCGCCTGTCGCGCGTGCGCGAAGAACTGGAGGCGGCCATGCTGCGCAAGCCCATCTATTGGCGGCCCTACTATCATGGAGATGCAATGGAACTCCAGATAGCTAGGGCCTTCAGTCTTAGCGACCGTTGCCGCTATTACTGGCAGGAGGCGTCGGTGCAGAAAGAGCTCGACCAGTTGCTTGCAAACCTGACCGCCTGCAGGATCCCCTTCGGGTTATTGAGCCAATATCTGCCCCAGGAATGTGAAGCGGTCCGCCGCGGTGCCTTGAAAGCCGAACCCAGCGCCATGATCCACCACCATATTCGGGCGGTACTCGAGACCTACGCGGCAGCGTGCCGGCCCGGCAAATCTCGTTCCTAGGTGATGTGCCCGGATGCCTCAGCAGCAGCGCGGCCGCGGCTTCGCGCCATGTCGTTGCCGCAGGAAGTCTCGATAGCTGGAGCGTGAGGCTGGTTGACCCGTGCGCTGCAGAAAACGGCGGTAAGCAGCCTCGTCGAAGATCTCGCGCAATGCCGCCATGAATGTAGCGCCGGCCTCTTGCAGCTTCTTCATGATGCCTCCTCCGCAACAAAGCGTGTCGGCACAAAGGGAGCCTCATGAACCCCTGCCACCTTGCGTCCCGAGAGCACGCGCAACCACTCCAGCGCCGATTCCAGTACGATCAGAACCACCAGCACGACCAGAACCGCTGTCACCGCCGCATCCAGCCGGTCGTTGAATATCAGGCGAGCGGTCTCAGCCGTGCGAGCGGGAGCGGAAGCCAGTTCGCGGGCGTGGGCCAGGAACCCGATGCGCGGGTTAGAGTTGAAAACCTTCTGCCACGACGCCGTGAAGGTTACCGCCACCAGCCAAGTCAGGGGAAGCAATGTAACCGGCGAATAACGCGCCCTGCCCATCTTAATCAGGATGGTGGTGGCTACGCACAGAGCTACCGTGGCCAGCAGTTGGTTTGCCGTCCCAAACAGCGGCCACAGCGAGTTGATGCCGCCCAATGGATCGCGTACACCCTGCCACAGGAAATACCCCCAGGCGGCAACGATGAGGCCGCTATTGAATAGAACGCTGGGATACCAACTGGTGCGGCCTAGCGGCTTCCAAACGTGTCCCAGCGCTTCCTGGAACATGAAGCGTCCTACCCTGGTGCCAGCATCGAGAATGCTCAAAATGAAGAGCGCCTCGAACATGATGGCGAAGTGATACCAGATAGCCATCAGCAACCGGCTACCCAGGCTGTGAGCGAAGATGTGGGCCATTCCCACGGCAAAGGCGGGTGCGCCGCCGGTGCGGTTGAACAGAGTCTGCTCGCCTACTTCTCGTGCCAGGACAGCCATGTCCCCGGCGGTCACATGAAATCCCCAGGAGGAAATAGTGGCGGCGGCGGTGGCGGGCGCGCTCCCCACCACCCCAGCGGGGCTGCTGATGGCAAAATAAACGCCCGGCTGCAGCACGCAAGCCGCAATTGTGGCCATGATCGCAACGAAGGACTCCGCCGCCATACCGCCATAACCAACCAGGCGCGTTTCGGTTTCCCGGCTGACCAGCTTGGGCGTGGTGCCGCTTGCAATCAGGGAATGGAAGCCGCTCACGGCGCCGCAGGCGATAGTAATGAAGGCAAAGGGAAATATCTTCCCCGCCAGCACCGGGCCGGTACCGTCCACGAACCTGGTCAGCGCCGGCATATGCAGAATGGGCCGCAAAGCAATGATCCCCAGCGCCAGCACCGCAATCGTTCCCAGCTTCACGAAGGTGCTCAGATAGTCCCGTGGAGCAAGCAGCAGCCACACCGGCAAGGCGGAAGCCGCGAACCCGTAGATGATGATGAGAATAGCCAGGGCGGGCGCGCTCAGGGTGAAGTAACGCGCCAGGGTGGGCGATTCGGCCACCCACTGCCCACCCCAGATGGCCAGCAGCACCAGCACGAAGCCCAGCAGCGAGCCCTCTAAAACCTTCCCCGGCCGCAACACCCGCAGGTATACCCCCATCAGCAGCGCAATAGGGATTGTCATGGCAATGGTGAAGGTGCCCCACGGACTGGACTTCAGAGCGTTCACCACGATGAGCGCGGTCACCCCAAGAATAAGAACGATGATGCTGATGACCGCCAGGTAAGCCACCAGGCCGCCGAGCTGGCCAACCTCATCGCGGGCTATTTCCGTCAGCGATTTGCCGTCGCGGCGGACGGAGAAGAACAGAATGACAAAATCCTGAACGCAGCCACCGAAAACCGCGCCCGCCAGAATCCATAACGTGCCCGGAAGATAGCCAAACTGCGCCGCCAGCACCGGCCCAACCAGAGGCCCGGGACCGGCGATGGCGGCAAAGTGATGGCCGAACACCACCCATTTGTTGGTGGGAACGAAGTCGCGGCCGTTTTCCAGGCGCTCAGCCGGGGTGGCGCGCAGCGCGTCCCAGGCCAGCACGCGTGCGGCCAGGAACTTGCTGTAGAAGCGGTAGCCCAGGGCGTAGCTGCAGAGGGCAGCTACCACCAGCCACATGGCATTGATGGACTCGCCCCTGCGTAGGGCGATGGTGGCCACCGCCACCGCGCACAATAATGACACCACCACCCACGCCAGGTTGCTGCCCCACCGCTTCATCTATCTACCCCGGGAACGGTCAGTGAGCTGGATGCAACGTCAGCTTCTGCACCCGCCAATTTAGCAGTTCGGCAACGAAAAGGGTGTTCTCCGAAGGGCAGGAAATTTCATGCACCCATCCGAACTCCTTCAGTTGCTTCCCCGGCTTGCCGAAAGCTCCCAGGATGTTGCCGTTCAGATCCAGCTTGTAAATTCGGCCCTTGTTGGAGTCCGAGGTGTAGAGCACCTGGTGCGGCCCGGGCGTAATGCAGATCGCCCAGGGGGCGCCGATGTTGGTGAAAGCCTTCAGGAACTTGCCGTTGCCGTCAAATACCTGGATGCGGTGGTTTTCGCGGTCGCCGACATAAACGGTGCCGTTGGCGTCAGTGGCAATGGAGTGCACCGTGTGGAACTCCCCGGGCTCAGTGCCGCGCTTGCCCCATTCGGTGACCCACTCGCCGTTTTTGTCGTACTTAACCACGCGCGAATTACCGTAGCCGTCGGAAATATAGCTATTGCCTTCGGCATCCCAGGCGACATCGGTGGGACGGTTGAACAGGTGCTCCTGAAAGGTGGCGAAATCGGGCGGCGGGGGAGGAGGCGGCGGGGAGCCAGGGGGACGCGGGCCGCCGCCTTCCACCGCTTCCGGCTTGCGGCCATAGAGCATAATGACACGGCCATCGGGGTTGAACTCGATCACCATGTTGGCGCCTTCATCCACGCACCAGATGTTGTCATTCTTATCCACACGCACTACGTGGGCAAAGGAGAAGCCGTACAGGTCCTGGCCGATTTCGCGCATGAATTTGCCGCTGGGGTCAAATTCGAACAGGCGGGTGTGGCCGCTGCGGGTGAACACAAAAATATCGCCCTTTGAATTCACGGCCACGCCGGCGGCTTCGCCCAGGTACAGGTCGGGCGGAAGCTTCAGCAGGTTGGGCAGGGAATCATAGGCAATTTCAGGAACTGATGCCTCCTGGGCGAGTGCTAAGAGCGGGACAACCAGAACAAGCGACAGCAGCAGTGCAAGACGTCTCATTCACGCCTCCTAGAAAGCTTTACGGATTCGCGGGCTCGAGGGTCAGGCGGCCCTGGGCCTGCTTTTCCACCGCGCCGCGCGAATAAAGCATGGGGAAATACTCGGCCTGGTCCCACAAGGGCAGCAGATCGGAGTAGTGCGAACTGCCGGGCTGGCCGCTCTCGCCGGGCACGTTCACGACAAGCGAACCGTCCCAGTTGCCGACGTCAATGATTTCGCGGTAGCTGGGCCCGCTGAGCTGGTCAATGCTCTTGCCGTTGTAATAGGCGGCGTTCACGGTGTAGGAATCCCCGGGACGGGGCACAGGGCCTACATCAAAGAGCGACTTGCCGCCGGGCAGGAGTTCCAGCACATGATGAAAGGTAACGGTGTGCAGGCGGCCCCAGGACCAGGTTGAGGGGTCGGGACCCTGCAGCGCCTTCAGGTGTTCGGCGGCCACGTGGAGCGTATCACGCAGCAACTCGTTGCGAGCAGCGGCCGGATTGGCCCCAAACGTCGCAGTATCTGGTTTTTCCAGATGGGAAAGGACGACCGTGAGCGGGACATGTCCATGCAGCGTCTGCCAGGCATTTTCCGGAGCCAGGCGATGAAGCATTCGCTCTTCAATTTCGCCCTGCCAAAGCTCATATAGGGCAGCGGCGGCCGAGTTGCGGTCCGCCACGGCGTTCCAGCGAAGGAGCAGTTGGGCGGCGGGATCCTTGGCGTCGGAAACCGCTGCCGGTAAAAGCCGCAAGAGCTGGCGGGCGGGCAATGAAGTGACGTCGGCCTGCAGGCGCTCCATGTCTTCGGGCGTGATCTTGTGGCCGGCAGCGGCATCGGCACTTAGCACCTCGGTGATGCGGTTGGCCCGAAACGGTTCCGCCCACTCGAAGCCTACCTTGTAAGGAAAGTCCTCAGGAATCATGCGCTGGTTAGCCGTAACAGCGAAGCCGCGCTGGGGGTTGAACTGGTGAGGAAGGTCCCGCACCGGCACCCATCCGGCCCACTCGTAGCCACCGTCGCCGGGCATGGGCATGGTGCCAGTGAAATTCTTTCGGATGGGCTCCATTCCCACCGAGTGCTCGCCGATATTGCCCTCCACGTCGGCGTAAACAATGTTGTGCGTGGGCAGCCTCCAGCGCTCCACCGCGGCTTCGAACTCCTGCCAGTTCTGCGCGCGATCCAGGCTGAGGCAGGCGAGATAGCCGGCGCTGCCGGGCTCCGCGCCAATCCACCGCAGGGCAAGAGCGCGATGAGTAGGCACGTCTTCCCAAAGTACCGGGCCATGGCCCGTGAACTTCAGATCCACGGTGACGTCGGGCTGGTGGCCCTTCACATGGAAGGTGGCCTTTTCTACTTGCATGGTCTGCCAGCCGTTCTCGGTTTTGTAGCGCAGCGGATTGCCGGGGTCGAGCTTTTCCAGATAAAGATCCTGCTGGTCCATGCCGAAGATGGTCCAGCCCCAGGCGATGTGCTGGTTGTGTCCGTCTTCAATGCCGGGCGAGCCAGGCTCGGTGGCCCCAATTACGTCCCAGCCAGGAGCGACCAGGTGAACAACGTAGCGGAGAGAAGGGATCTTATCCACCGTGCGGTGA
>DATJFA010000344.1:0-2905 GCA_035496015.1 Terriglobales bacterium
ATCTCCTGGAGGCAGGCAAAACCGTTGGCAGGGTAAAGATGTGCAGCCTGTTGCGAAACAAGTACGCCATCGAACTCGACGGGATCAATGCCTGGACACTCCGCATGCCGCTGTTCACCTTACATTTCTTCGGAACGTCTAAGGCCGATACGGATATCTGGGTTGCAGTCGGACCTTCCAAGATGGAGTGGAGCGTTCTTATCAAACGCAGCACAAGTGAATGGCCTCTGTTAGCTGCCCTGGCCTTCATCCATGTAGAGGCATGGAACTATGGCTAATTTTAATTCGCCGGCGCCGGCAGCCGACGCTACTCGCAAACTTTTCCACCGAGGCTGCCCCACCCGTGGCTTTATCACGGGTGGGAAGCACACGGCCGGCATCATCGGAGCTCGGAAGTGCTGACTTCATCTCCACCCACCCGTGAAACTGCCAAGGGTGGGGCAGCCGTTTTCGTGAAGGTGCGTGCGGGAAACAACTGCGGTTCGTAACACGAACGCGGCCAATCCACTGCGGGTCGGGTTCGGCCGTCTACTGGGGTGGTTGCGGATTCTCTTGCTGCTGCTGTTGCTGTTGCTGCATCTGCTGGTTGCGCAACTGCAATTCCTGCAGCAATTGCTCGGGGCTCTTGATGCCGGGCTGCGCCGCGCCGGGCTGTTGTTGCGGATTCGGCCCCGGCTGCATGACCTGCGGCTGCTGGTTGGGCTGGCCGTTCTGGTTATTGTCGGCGTCCATGGTGTTGTCGTCGCCCAACTCGTCGCTGGAATCGTCGAGCTCATCAGCCTGCGCCGCCTGTGCCGGGGGCGGTGGAGGCGGAGGCGCCACACTCTGTCCGCCGTTGCCGGTATCGCCATCTGCTACGACGGAGGGTGCGTTGCCGCCGCCGGCCACTCCGCCTGACTTCGCGGTGAGAATGACGCGCTGCACCGAGTCCGGATCAGCCGCCGAGCCGAGCATCACGTAATTGAAATGAGATCCGTTCAGCAGGGTGGCGAGCACATCGCGCGCCGGACCGGGTCCGAGCTTGCTGACCACGCGCTCGGTGGCGTTCGATGGCACTTCAACGTCGGCGCCAGTCGTGGAACGCACTGCGCGCAGAATGTCGCCGAGCGTGGAGTTCTGGGCCAGGATGCTGAGCTGGCCATTGGTGTAGGAAACCTGGGGAGGATTGGCCGGCATCTGCTCGGGTGACAGCGGAACCACGGGCGCGGGTGCAGGTGCGGGCGCAGGCGCCGCTTGCTTCTTCATCGCCGCAGACTTGCGCGCGGCGGGCTTCTGAGCCGCGCCGGCAGGCAGTACCAGCAGTCCTAACGCAATCCCTGCGGTCAAAGCGACGAGCAAGCAACGTTTCGCACAAACCATTGGAAACCATCCCCGGCCACAATCAAAGACCTGCGCGAATCGTGGCCCCAGACCTATGTAAATTCTAGCATCGCAAGCTTCGAAAAAGGCACTCATTTAAGGCTCTTTCAGGGTACCTGCGGGCGCGCGTCATGACAAGATTTGTCACCGGCAGCGTAAATTCAGGCCACGAAACGTTTGCCGGGTAATGCGAGGTTTTACAGCCTATTGGGTCCGTCCGGCATCGTAGAATAGAGGGAGAGGAATGATTTAACCCTATGAAGAGAAAGACCGGGAATGTGTCAGCGGCGGGTTGGAAGCTCTGGGCGCAGGGAGCCGCATTGGCCCTGGCCATGGTGCTGGCGGGAACGGGCCGGGCGGCGGCGCAGTCGTGCTTTATGGGCAGCGACATGGAACCGGCGGTCCAGTCGGCGCTGACCACGACGGCGCAGCGCTACTTCGATATGACGGCCCGGGGCGACTCGGCATCGCTCAAACTGGCGGCCATTCCCAGCCTGGCCTCGAATTTCAGCGGCATTGAAGGGGCGGTGAAAGACAACCAGGCGAATCTGGCGGGAGCGAAGGGGACGGTGCGTCCGCCGTTTCTGCTGAAGGCCGAGGGCGCAGCGCCGCTGGAGCGGGCGGAATTTCTGTGCGGCGTATTTGGCACCACCGGGCAAACCAGGAACAGCGCCGTCTTCGTGATCCCGAACCTTCCCCCGGGAAATTACGCCGTCACCATTGTGGACGCGGATGGAAGCAAGGGCGCTTACACCGTTTCAATGGTGTTGCAGCAGATGGGAACCGACTGGAAGCTTGGCGGTTTTTACGTGAAGCCTTCCATGATCAAGGGCCACGATGGCAACTGGTACGTCACGCAGGCGCGCGATTACAAATCGAAGGGGCAGACGCACAACGCTTGGTTTTATTTCCTGGAAGCCCGCGACCTGCTTTCGCCCGTGCCCTTTATGAGCACGCTGCAGACAGACAAACTGTATGACGAGTCGCAGGCTGCGAAGCCCACCGACATGCCGGGAGACCTGGCGGCGGGGGCGAAGACCTACAAGATCACCAGCGCCTTTCCGCTGGTGGTGGGTTCGGATCTTGACCTGGTGGTGAAGTACGACAGCGCCGACGTGTCGAACACCGGACAGACCTTCCAGGAGAATGTGGCGGTGATGAAGGCGCTGCTCACGAAGTTCCCGGAGTTTCGCAGCGCGTTTGATGGCGTAGTGGCGCGCGCGGTGGAGCCTTCGGGGCGCGACTACGGCACCATGATGCCGATGAAAGACATCAAGTAGCCGCGGCATGACGGATCCGAAATCAACCGGCTCACAACCAACTCAGTCAGACAGCGCGCCAGGCGCTGCCGCCGCGTCGCAGGGCGATGCGATTCCGGTGGCGCGTTCTGTAGACCGGTTCACCAGCCATGGGCACAGCATAGCCGTGGATTGCTTTGTGCCTGAGGGCGCGGGGCGGGTTGCTGCGGTGATTGCGCTGCACGGATCGGGCGGCGGGCACGGCAGCATTGCCAGCGATCCGGCCGCACGACTGGCGGCGCAGGGGT
>DATJFA010000345.1:0-5150 GCA_035496015.1 Terriglobales bacterium
TCGCTCTGCACGTGGTAAACCGTATCCTGGTGCTTCACGTCGGTATTGAAACCAAAAATCATAGAAGCCTGCTGCCGCGTACCACTGCCGATACCTGCTGCACTGCCGCCGCACGTCCCGCGCGCTTGACAGTGGCAACTATCAAAACCTAATCTAACTAGTTTAGCTCTTGTATTGGTCGCGAATTATATACATCAGCTTTATGCCGGACAATTACTTCACTCGCTACCTGCCGTTGCTCATCTACTTCGTCTTTGCCGGGGCGCTGGCGAGTGCCATCGTGCTTTTATCCTGGATTGTCGGCCAGCGCCGGCCCACGCGCGCCAAGATGCAGCCCTACGAGTGCGGCATCCTCCCCACAGGCGATGCCCGTGAGCGCTTCTCCGTCAAGTTCTACCTGGTTGCCATGCTCTTCATTTTGTTCGATGTAGAAGCGGTTTTTCTCTACCCCTGGGCCATCCTGCTGCGCGAGCTGAAGATGTTCGGCTTCTGGGAGATGCTGGTGTATATCGGCATCGTGCTGGTGGGATTCTTCTATGTGTGGAAGAAGGGCGTGCTGGACTGGTCCTCCACCCGGGGAGAGTCGCTTTAGATGCCCATTCTCCCTGCTATCACCAAACTGGATGACCTGCTGGAGCGGCCGGCTATGGCCACATTGCTGGCCTGGCGGCGGGAGGCAGTGCAGTCCGCGAGGTTCGACCGTAACGAGCTCACCATATATGTGGAGCGCAGCGCCATTCGAGAGGCCTGCGTTATTCTGAAAGGCTCGCCCGAAGCCCAGTTCAACTTTCTTTCCGACCTGACCTGCGTTGACCTGTACCCTTCCGAGCCGCGTTTTGAGGTGGTCTACCACCTGCTCTCCATGAAGCGGAAGGAACGCGTGCGGCTCAAGGTGCAGTTGCCGGGCTCGGATCCCAGCCTGGAATCCATCACCACGGTGTGGCCGGCGGCCAATTTTTTCGAACGCGAGATCTTTGACCTCTTCGGCGTGCGCTTCCAGGGCCATCCCTATCTGCGCCGCCTGCTCATGCCCGAGGACTGGGAGGGCCATCCCCTGCGCAAGGATTACCCGGTGGAAGGATACCGGTAGCCATGGCCCATCTGACCACAATGCCGACGATTGAGCCCGGCCAGGATCGCACCATGATCCTGAACATGGGCCCGCAGCACCCGTCTACTCACGGCGTGCTGCGGCTGATCTTGGAGATTGACGGCGAAAACGTGGTTCGTATGATGCCGGATATCGGCTACCTGCACACCGGTATCGAGAAGACCTGCGAGGCCAAGTTCTACCAGCAAGTGGTGCCGCTCACCGACCGCATTGACTACCTCTGTCCGCTGACCAATAACCTGTGCTACGTGCTGGCAGCCGAGAAATTGCTGGGCCTGGAAATTCCACCCCGCGCCCAGTGGATTCGGGTCATGCTCAACGAGCTGACCCGCATCAATTCGCACCTGGTGTGGCTGGGCACACACGCGCTTGATATCGGCGCCATGTCGGTGTTCCTCTATTGCTTCCGTGAGCGCGAAGACCTGTTGCGCATCTTCGAGATGGTCAGCGGCCAGCGCATGATGACCTCCTATTTCCGCGTGGGCGGCCTGGCCCTGGAGCCTCCCCTGGGCTTTTTTGAACGCGTGAAGCATTTTGCCGACAGCTTTCCCGAGAAGGTGGACGAGTACGAAGGCCTGCTGACCTCCAACCCTATCTGGGTGGAGCGCACGAAGAATGTGGCTTACCTTGCGCCCGATGATGCTATAGCCATTGGCGCCACCGGGCCTACCCTCCGCGCCTCCGGAGTGGATTGGGACCTGCGCCGCGACATGCCCTATTCCGGCTACGACCAGTTCCAGTTCAAGGTGCCCGTGCGGAGCGAAGGCGACGTCTTCTCGCGCTACATGGTGCGGGTTGAGGAACTGCGCGAGTCCAACAAAATTGTGCAGCAGGCGCTGGCCGGTCTGCCTGAGGGCGCCATCAAGGCAGAAGCACCCAAGGTGGTGCTGCCCGAGCGCGAGAAGATGAAGACGCAGATGGAAGCCCTCATCTACCACTTCAAGATCATCACCGAGGGCTTCACTGTTCCGGCAGGCGAGGTTTACCAGGCCATCGAATCGCCGCGCGGCGAAATGGGCTACTACGTGGTCAGCGACGGTACCGCCAAGCCCTACCGTGTGCACATGCGCTCGCCCTCGTATGTGAACCTGCAGGCGCTGCCCAAAATGTGCGAAGGCCGGCTCATCGCCGATGTGGTCGCCGCCATCGGCAGCATTGACATTGTGCTGGGAGAGATAGACAGGTAGCGCCGCCGTCCCGGCGGCGGCGCAGGAATTTGTAATTGAGTAATTTGTAATTGGTAATTTGTATGCCGTCTCCGGAGGAGTTGCGGGAGCGGACCAAGAGCTTTGCGCTGAGGGTGATTCGGCTCTATCGAGCATTGCCGAAATCAGCTGAAGCACAGGTTATTGGAAAGCAACTGCTACGGTGTGGAACGGCGGTAGCGGCCAATTACCGGGCCGTATGCCGATCAAGATCGCGGCCTGAATTCATTGCCCGGCTTGGCATTGTTGTAGAAGAAGCGGACGAGACGATGTTCTGGCTGGGAATGCTGGCTGATGCCGATATTGTGAAAAAAGATAAGTTAGTTCCGCTCTGCAATGAAGCACGCGAACTGACAGCCCTGTTTACGGCGTCGCAGCACACCGCGCGCACCCGGGCTTGAGAATTACAAATTGCAAATTACTCAATTACAAATCAGGCGAACTGAATGAAGCTTTCAGACACGTTCGAACATCGTTTCACAGAGATGCTTGGCCACTATCCCACCAAGCGCTCGGTGCTGGTGCCGACCCTGCTTTATATGCAGGATGAGCTCGGGCATCTGACCGACGAGGCGATTCGCGAGATCGCGCAGCGCCTGGAGTTGACCGAGCTGGAAGTGCGCAACGTGATCAGCTACTACTCCATGCTGACCACGCGCCCACGCGGCAAATACAACGTGCAGGTGTGCCGCAACATCAGCTGCATGCTCTGCGGCGCCGACGAGGTGATCGCGCAACTGAAGAAGCGCCTGGGGGTCGGCCACAAAGGCACCACTCAGGACGGAATGTTTTCCTTCGAGGAGGTCGAGTGCATTGGCGCCTGCAGCTGGGCGCCCGCCATGCAAGTGAACTACGACTTTCACGAGAAGCTGACGCCGGAGAAGGCGGAGAAGGTTCTCGACGACTACAGGAGGAAAGGAACCCAATAAAGCGGATTGGTAATTGAGTAATTTGCAATTTGTAATGTACGCTCCGTGCCGCGGACCTCAAATTACCAATTTACAAATTACTAAATTACAAATTGTTCAATGGCTGACTTGGTCTCACATCCCGATGAGGTGAAGGTCGTCTCCCGGCGCTTCGGCCAGGGTGCGGCCAATCTCGACCGCTATCTGGAGCTCGACGGCTACAAGGCGGTGCAGAAGGCGCTCAGCATCGGTGCGGACGCCGTCATCAACAAGATGAAGGCCTCCAACCTGCGCGGCCGCGGCGGCGCAGGCTTCCCTACCGGCATGAAGTGGAGCTTCGTGCCCAAGCAGGCCCCCAAACCCAAGTACGTGCTCTGCAATGGCGACGAAAGCGAGCCCGGCACCTGCAAGGACCGCCTCATCCTGGAGCACGATCCCCACTCCGTCATTGAAGGCGTGGTGGTCGCCGGCATCGCCGTGGGCTCCCGCACCGGCTACATCTACATCCGCGGCGAGTACCGCTACCTTTCCGAAATCATGCAGAAGGCGCTGGCTGACGCCTACGCCCGCGGTTTTCTGGGCAAGAACATTTTCGGCAGCGGCTATGATTTCGACGTTTACTGGCACGGCGGCGCCGGCGCTTACGAGGTGGGTGAAGAATCGGCGCTGATGGAATCCCTGGAAGGCAAGCGCGGTGTGCCGCGCATCCGACCACCTTTCCCCGCCGTAGTCGGCCTTTGGGGCGGGCCTACGGTCATCAACAACGTGGAAACGCTGGCCAGCGTGCCTCACATCATGCTGGGCGGCGGCGAATGGTACGCCAGTCTGGGCACGCCCAAGAACGGCGGCACTCGCCTCTTCTGCCTGAGCGGGCACGTAGCCAAACCCGGAGTTTACGAGCTGCCCCTGGGTTACAACCTGAAGAAGATGATCTTTGAAGTCGCCGGCGGCATTCGCGCCGGCAACAAGCTGAAGGCGGTCACGCCCGGCGGCTCGTCCACGCCAGTGCTCAAGGCGGACGAGTGCGACGTGGGCATGGACTTCGACCAGCTCATGAAAGCCGGCTCCATGCTGGGTTCCGGCGGCGTGGTCGTCCTCGACGACACTACCTGCATGGTCAAGTACCTGCAGCGCATCATGATGTTTTACCAGCACGAGAGTTGCGGCTGGTGCATTCCCTGCCGCGAAGGCACTGACTGGCTGAAGAAGACTCTCAACCGCTTTCACGCCGGCGGCGGCGTGGAGAAGGACATTGGCAACATCCAGTACCTGGCGGAAAACATGCTCGGCCGCACTTTCTGTCCCCTGGGCGATGCCGCGGCCATGCCCGCAATTTCAATTGTGAAGAAGTACCGCCAGGAATTTGAGGACCACCTGAACAGCCGGCCCTGCCCCTTTGAGGCGAAGGCGCTGGAGGCGGTGCCGGCCTGAGTGGGATTGGTGATTGAGTAATTTGTAATTGGTAATTTGGAAAGCGATGTGAGCAGTGGGTTTTCAAATTACAAATTGCAAATTACTAAATTACAAATCATGCCAGACGTAAACATCACGGTTGACGGCAAGAAGCTCACTGTCGCAGCGGGCACGCTGCTCATTGAAGCCTGCAAGAGCGTGGGCATCGAGGTGCCTTCTTTCTGCTATTACCCCGGGCTCTCGCTGCAGGGCGCCTGCCGCATGTGCCTGGTCAAAATCGAAAAGATGCCTAAGCTGCAGACCGCCTGCACCACCGTGGTCACCGAGGGCATGGTGGTTAGCACCGAGGTTGACGAGGTCCGCCAGGCACGCAAGGCCATGCTGGAGCTGCTGCTGGCTAACCATCCCCTGGACTGCCCAGTCTGCGACGCCGGCGGCGAGTGCGAACTGCAGGACATGACCTTCGCCTACGGCGCCGCCGAATCCAAGCTCATTGACATCAAGAACCATAAG
>DATJFA010000346.1:0-8221 GCA_035496015.1 Terriglobales bacterium
GCCAGCGACATCTCCAGCGGCCGCACAATGGATTCCGGCGTGATGTTGTGCTCCTCGTTGTAGGCCTGCTGGATGGCGCGCCGGCGCTCGGTTTCATCCATGGCCCGGCGCATGGAGTCGGTCATGGTGTCGGCATAGAGAAAGGCGCGGCCGTTCAGGTTGCGGGCGCAGCGGCCGATGGTCTGAATGAGCGAACCGCTGGAGCGCAGGAACCCCTCCTTGTCGGCGTCCAGCACCGCCACCAGTGAGACTTCCGGCAGGTCCAGGCCTTCGCGCAGCAGGTTGATGCCGATCAGCACATCGAACTCGCCCTTGCGCAGATCGCGCAGGATCTTCACCCGCTCCAGCGTTTCGATTTCTGAATGCAGGTAACGGCAGCGTACGCCGACTTCGCTGTAGTACTCAGCCAAGTCTTCCGCCATGCGCTTGGTAAGCGTGGTCACCAAAACGCGCTCGCCGCGCTCCACCCGCTGGCGGATTTCGTGCAGCAGGTCGTCAATCTGGCCCTTGACAGGGCGGACTTCCACCTGCGGGTCCACCAGGCCGGTGGGCCGGATAATCTGCTCCACCACCACGCCCGCGGACTTGGTCAGCTCATAGGGCCCGGGGGTGGCCGATACGTAAATGATCTGGTTCACGCGGTGCTCGAACTCGGGAAAGGTGAGGGGCCGGTTATCGAGCGCCGAGGGCAAGCGGAAGCCGTACTCCACCAGGGTTTCTTTGCGCGAACGGTCGCCGTGATACATGCCGTGCAGCTGGGGAACGGTCTGGTGCGACTCGTCTATGAAGATCAGGTAGTCGCGCGGCACGTAGTCCAGCAGCGTCGGCGGAGGCTCGCCAGGCAGACGCCCGGTGAAGTGCCGCGAATAGTTCTCGATGCCGTGGCAGTAGCCTACCGACTTGATCATTTCCAGGTCGAAGCGAGTGCGCTGGTGCACGCGCTGCGCCTCCACTACCCGGCCCTGCTTTTCCAGTTCCGCTTCCCACCACGCCAGTTCCTGCAGGATGGAATCAATCGCCCGGCTTTTGGTTTCCGGCTTCATCACATAGTGGGTCTTGGGGTAAATGGGCAGGCGCACGTATTTTTGCTTGACCGTGCCGAACAGCGGGTCAATCTGGGCCAGCGATTCGATCTCGTCTCCCCACAGCTCCACCCGGTAGGCCATGTCGTCGTAGGTGGGGAAGATTTCAATCACGTCGCCGCGCACCCGGAAGGTGCCGCGGCGAAACTCGCCGTCGGTGCGCTCGTAAAGGATTTCCACCAGCTTGCGCGTGATGTCTTCCCGTTTGACCTTCTGGCCCTTTTCCAGGAACAGCAGCATGCCGTAGTAGGCTTCCGGCGAACCCAGGCCGTAGATGCAGCTTACCGAGGCCACAATCAGGCAGTCGCGCCGCTCGAACAGCGACTTGGTGGCCGAAAGCCGCAGCTTGTCCAGTTCATCGTTGATGGTCGCTTCTTTCTCGATGTACAGGTCGGCGGCGGGCACGTACGCTTCCGGCTGGTAATAGTCGTAGTACGACACGAAGTATTCCACCGCATTGTGCGGGAAGAAGCTCTTGAACTCGTGGTAGAGTTGCGCCGCCAGCGTCTTGTTGTGCGCCATGACCAGGGTAGGGCGATTGGTGGCCTCGATCACCTTGGCCATGGTGTAAGTCTTGCCTGACCCGGTGACGCCCAGCAGAACCTGGTGTTGCTCCGCTTCCAGCACACCCCGCGTGAGCTGCTCGATCGCCCTGCCCTGGTCGCCCGCCGGTTTGTAATCGCTGACAAGTTTAAAATTCATAAGACCTAGTTGACTAGCTGACTAGCTCTCTGGCTGATTAGCTCCTGGCTCCAGCTCCCAGCTAGAACTTCCCACCTTGCCCGCCGGCAGCATGCAAATTCTCTCGTCGGCCCCACAGAAGGCAATTTCGGCGAGTGAGCATCTCTCTATTATAACGGGGCTGGCAAGGGCGAATAATTGGGGCGGCCAAACAGCGGTCCCGTCCATCAGAACGTCCGTCTATCTGGAGGAGCCGAGAGAAAGGATCTCTGGCGGCACCGATAAGGTCTAAACCCGCACCAAGGTGCCGCCAGGCGTGCAACACGCTAATCAACTGTCTTACGGGAAGACGCTGAACAAGTCGCTCAAATCCGTCTGGTTGGCAGCGTCGTTCAGCAGGGGCGACACTCCGAAAATTTCCTCGAATGTGCGCAACGTGGAACCGTGAGTGTAGGGGATGAAGTTTTCGTAGCCGTTGCCCTTGGCCAAGGGCGACAGCACAATCATCCCAATCGGCCCGTCGCCGGTAGCGGCCTCGTCCCAGGTGATGAACAGCGCTCCCCCACTTTGGTAGGCGGCGGAAGTGAGAATCGTCGGCACATTGTTCTTCAGCCAGGTGTCGCCCTGCTCGATCGCATTCTGCAGCGGCTTGCATTTATCGTGCATATCGTCGCACAGGTTGGGAGTAATGAAGTTGTATTGCGCGACGTTGCCGCTGGCTAAGTCCGTGGCCAATTCCGTGAACGGCCGCACATGGCTTATGCAATACGCCGAGTTCGGGTCCTGGTTGTTGGTGACGTCGTCGAAGTAGACGAACGGGTCGTGCTTCACCGCGTACTCCCTTGTATTCGTCAATGGACATGTGTTCCCGGCGATGTCCTCTTCGTACGCCTTCCAGGAAATGCGTGCGTTATTCAGCAGGGTTACCAGGTGTTGTGTTGTCGTCTGGCTGTTCACGCTCGGCGCATTGTCGTCCAGAATGCCGAAATTTGTGCCTGCCTCTAGCCACAGGTAATTCGGCAGGCTGGGATGGATGCCGGGCGGGTTGAAGTACTGCTCCGCATGCGATGCCATCGGCAAAAGCGTGTTGTTGATATAGGGCGCGTAGCGGCTGCCCTTGATGGAGCCGCTTCCGTTCGCCCCAGTCCAGTTGTGGTTCTCCATCAGGATGATGAATACTGTCTTGATGTTGTGCTTTTGCGCCGTCGCTTGCGTCACGGTGCCCAGGCATGCGAGTACGACCAGCATCACGGTGAGTTTTCGCATTTTTACCCTCCAGGTATGAGTCTTTTTGAAACGCTGACGGGCGGCAGTTCACCTGCCGAATTGGACGAGAGTAGGCGCTCTCAACTGGCTGGCGAAACCTTAACACACCTGGGTGGAGGGCTGTCCATGCCGGCCTGACCTCAAAATTTGTCATCCTGAGGAAGCGCGAGCCGCGCTTGCGCGGTGAGTGCGACGAAGGACCTGCTTTTGCTTTACTTCAGGAATCAGCTTGAAAGGGCGTGCCTTTGGCCACAACACTTAATCCCCTGGATTTGTCGTCCGGAGGAAGCACGAGCCGCGCTGGCGCGGTGAGTGCCACGAAGGACCTGCTTTTGCCTTGCTGCAACCGCTCATGTTTTCGCAAATGCATTTCCTTCTTATCTGTCATCCCGAGCGAGGGCGCGTCGAGCTTGCGAGACAACCTGAGTCGAGGGACCTTGTGTTTCGAATCCACAAGGTAGCAGCCTTTCTCGAGAGCACTGCTTGTATCAGGATCTACAATGCTTTGCCATCACGCCGCGTTGATGGTCCGCAACTGCCGCGCCCGCTCATAGACCCGCACATACTCGCGGGCGGAAGCATTCCAGGAAAAATCCTTGCTCATCCCATTCCGCATCAGCCGCTGCCACGCCTCCCGGTCCTGGTAGGCTTTCAGCGCCAGCTTCACCGTATCCAGCAGCGCTTCGCCCGTGTATTCGCTGAACTTGAATCCGGTCCCCTTGCCGGTACGGGGGTCCCAGTTCTCGATGGTATCGTCCAGGCCGCCGGTGGCCCGCACCACCGGAACCGTCCCGTATTTCAGGCTGTAAATCTGGTTCAGCCCGCAGGGCTCGTAGCGCGAGGGCATCAGGAACATGTCGCTGCCCGCCTCGATCTTGTGCGCCAGCGCGTTGTCGTAGGCCACCTTCACCGCGATCTTCTGCGGATACTGTTTGTGCAGGCGCAGAAACATGTCCTGGTACTCCTTGTCGCCGGCCCCCAGCGCCACCACGATCATCTCTTCCCGCGCCAGGCGGTCCATCACCTGGGAAATCAGGTCAAAACCCTTCTGCGCCGCGAATCGCGAAACAATGCCGATTACCGGCAGCTTCACATCGGCATTCGTAATCCCGAACTGCGTCAGCAGGTCGCGTTTGCACGCCGCCTTGCCGCTCAGATCCTCCGGCGAATAGTGCCCCGCGGTAAACTTGTCCGCCTCCGGGCTCCACTCCTTGTAATCCACGCCGTTCAGAATGCCGGTCACTGTGGCCGCCCGCCCGTGCAGCACTCCTTCCAGGCCGAATCCATATTCCGCCGTCTGGATTTCCTGGCTGTACTTTTTGCTGACCGTGGTAATAAAGTCGGCAAACACCAGCGCGCCCTTCAGAAAATTCACGTTGCCGTAAAATTCCATGCGGGTAATGGTGAACAGGTCCCAGGGCAGCATCAGCAGGGGCAGGATTTCCGGCGGGAACAGCCCCTGGTACCCCATGTTGTGGATGGTGAAGACGCAGCCCACGTCGCGGAAAGCGGGGTCCTCGGCGTACACCGAGCGCAGCAGCACTGGCACCAGCGCCGATTGCCAGTCGTGGCAGTGGAAAACGTCGGGCACGCCCTGGATCTTGCAGGCCTCCAGCACCGCCCGGCTATAGAGCGCGAAGCGCTCGGCATTGTCCCGGTAATCGCCCACCGACGTACCGTACAGGGCTTCGCGGTCGAAAAACGGGGGATAGTCAATAAAATAGAATTGCACTCCGGAGTGCGCGCCGCCGTCCACCACCGAGCAGAAACGGTAGTAGTCGTCAAAGGGAACGGTCACGCTGCGCAGTACGGGCTTCGCGTCTGCCAGCTTGGTCTGCCGGTAAAGCGGCAGGTAAACCGTCACCCGGTGTCCGAGGGCCGCCAGGGCGGGGGGCAAGGCGCCAACCACGTCGGCCAGGCCGCCGGTTTTGGAAAATGGCACGCACTCAGATGCGGCAAATACAATGTGCATCGGGATGGGACCTCCGAAGAATGTGGTGCGCTTCACTGACGGCGAGCAGTTCGCTCCCTGGGTGGAAAACGGCGGCTCGCCTCAGCGCCCCTGGGGTGAAATTCGAGTCTAAATGGCTAAAGGAAAGAGGGTCAACGTGGAGGAAACTGCGAACCTGTGGAAACCTGCTCCCATGCGCCGGCAGGCGCGAGTGGGCAATGATTTTCGCGCTCAGCGCAAGCGCCCAAAGCTTGGCCAGCATTTCCTGGCTGACCACCATGGCGCCGAGCGCATTGTGGACGCGCTGGGTGACGTTTCAGACAAGACTGTGATTGAAATCGGCCCCGGCCGCGGCGTCCTGACCACGATGCTGGCCGAGCGTGCCCGCCGCCTCATTGCCATAGAACTCGACCGCGTGCTGGCGGCGCAGCTGCGCATGTCTCTCGTGCGCTTCGAAAATGTTGAGATCATCGAGGGCGACATTCTCTCCATTGATTTCAGCACCGTGCTCGGGCCCCGGCCCGGCATGAATCATCCCGGCATCGTCCACGTGCCGGAAAAAACGCGCCTGGTCGGCAATCTGCCCTACTTCATCACCTCCGATATCCTGCTGCACCTGTTCCAGTACCACCCCTATTTCGAAACTATCGTCATCATGGTGCAGGAGGAGGTGGCAGACCGCATTGCCGCCAGGCCCGGGGGCCGCGAATACGGCCTGCTTTCGGCCACCGTGCAGCTCTACGCCCGCGTCGAAAAGCTTTTCTCGCTGCCCCCAGGCGCCTTCAATCCGCCGCCCAAGGTGCATTCCGCTGTGCTTAGGCTTACCATTAACCCTCAGATGGACAGGTTGCGGGTGCCGGAGGAGGAGTTCATCGCGTTTCTCAAGCTCTCCTTCGGCCAGAAGCGCAAGACGTTAGCCAACAACCTGAAATCGCGCTTCGACTCGCGCCTGCTCTCTGCCGCCCTGAAGAAGGCCGGCCTGCAGCCCGGCGTGCGGGCGGAAGCTGTGTCGCTGGAAAAGATGGCTGCCCTGTTCCGCGGCTTGACGGCAGCGGCTGCAGACTGAGAGGCAGCATGATCACCGCCGTGCGCGAGCCGGCCGTGGCCGGGTATTTCTACCCCCGTTCTCCCGAAGCCCTCAGCCGGGAAATTTCCGGTTACACCGCCCAGGCCGGCGAAAAACTTTCCGCCCTCGCCTGCGTGGTGCCCCATGCCGGCTACATGTACTCCGGCCACGTGGCCGGCGCGGTTTATGGACGGCTGCAGCTGCCCCGGCGTTTTGTCATCCTCTGCCCCAATCACACCGGTTATGGCCGCCCTCTGGCAGTCATGACCGAAGGCGCCTGGCAGACCCCGCTCGGTCTGGCGCAGATTGACCACGCGCTTGCCAGCTCTCTCCGTCTCGCCTGCCCGCGGCTTGAGGAAGACCATATGGCCCACCGCGGCGAACACGCCATCGAAGTGCAGCTCCCCTTCCTGCAAGCGGCCCTGTCTGACTTTACCTTTGTTCCCATCGCCATCGGGACTGCAAAGTATGAGCCGCTGCAAGCTCTGGGCGAAGCCATGGCCGGCGTCCTGCGCGATCAATCCGACAAGGTCATGCTCATTTCTTCCAGCGACATGAACCACTACGAGCCTGACGACGTCACTCGCGTCAAGGACCGCAAGGCCATTGACCA
Source organism: Terriglobales bacterium (assembly GCA_035496015.1). Taxonomy (GTDB): domain Bacteria; phylum Acidobacteriota; class Terriglobia; order Terriglobales; family Acidobacteriaceae; genus JAICWP01. Next base: position 6,660 of record DATJFA010000346.1, read on the forward strand.
GATCCTCGCCCTCGACCCGCGCGGCCTCTACGACGTGGTCATGCAGGAATCCATCTCCATGTGCGGCTTTGGCCCCACCGTGGCCGCTCTAACCGCTGCCCGGCTGCTGGGCGCCAAGTCCGCCGAAGTGATCAAATACGCCACCTCTGCCGACATTTCCGGCGACCGCAGCGCCGTGGTGGGCTACGCCGGAGTGGTGATTCGTTAGGAAAGCATTTTCATTCGGCCCGGCAGCGCGAAATGTTTGTAAGGTATGTGAAACCCTGTTCTCGACAGTCATTCAAAAAGCAGATAGCATCCGGGGAATCACGCAGCGCGTACTCCCACCAGATTGTGCGAACTGCGGCGAGTGGCAGGGCCAATTGCCTATGCCCGTCAGACCCCACCAGCGTAGATTGCCGAAACTTTGTGCGAAGTTACCGATTGCACTTGTGCTGTGTGCAGGATTGTTGTTGATTGCTGGCAGCCGCTCAGGAAAAGTCGCGTCGCGTCCCGATTCGGGTTCGAAGGTGCGCCCATTAACTGATCGTAAGTTCGAGCGAACTCCAGAACGGGTTGCGCGCGGGCGCTATCTCGTCAATGGAATCGGCGAGTGCTTTGCCTGCCACGGGCCTTTCGAGTTGAACGCTCCGGGGTGGCCACCGGTGCGAGGAAAGGAGGGCTCTGGATTCGACTTCAGCTCCTGGGGAACTCCTTTCCTCGGGGTAGTGGCGCCCAATCTTACGCCGGACCGCGAGACTGGCGCCGGGAACTGGACCGACGACATGTTGGCGCGTGCGATTCGCGAAGGCGTGGCCCATGACGGCCATTTGCTTGACCCAACAATCATGCCCTACGAGTTCTACCGTTCGATCTCGGATGAGGACCTCGCGTCGATCGTCGTTTATCTTCGCTCTATTCCTCCTATACGAAATGCTCTGCCGCCACCCAGGACTTCTGAGAACGTTGTCGCTCCCTATGCTATTCCCATCTACGCTCCAGTTTCGCTGCCGGATGTATCCACACCAGTGAAGCGAGGCGAATACCTGGTTCAATTAGGTGCTTGTCAATGGTGTCATACTCTTCGAGACGAGAAGCGGGTATCGCTTCCGGGGCTTGAATTTGGTGGCGGAGACCTGATCACGAACCCATATTCGCAGGCGAGCAGTGCGAATTTGACGCCGGATCCTTCCGGTATCAGTTATTACAATGAAGCCCAGTTCCTGAGGACCATGCACACCGGAAAGATTGGTGCTCGTAAGATTAGTCCGAACATGCCTTGGTGGTTTTTTGGGCAAATGAACAATGACGATCTGAAGGCCATCTTCGCATATCTGCGCACGCTAAAGCCCGTCCACCATCGCGTGGACAATACCGAACCCATCGCTTACTGTCGAATCTGCAAGCGCAAGCATCATGGTGGGGCTCTCAACTAGTGGATCATTGTTGAGAATGTATGGTCCGCCGCCGGACTGCAAGAGGTTTGAAGTTGGGCGAAGGGACAGTCCGCGTAAATGTATCCGGCCTCTTAGTGGAGAATCGCTCTCCGGGCACTTGATGATGATCCGCACGTGTCGGTCCTA
>DATJFA010000347.1:0-5034 GCA_035496015.1 Terriglobales bacterium
CGTAGCGGGCGATCTTTTCGCGGTTCACATCCACCAGCAGGCTGGGCTGGCCTAGTTCGCGCACCACGGTCAACTCGGTGAAGCCAGGCACCTGGGAGAGAGTCTTCTTGATCTCAAGCGCGGTCTTCTGCAGCACCTGCAAATCGGGCCCGTACACCTTAACCGCCAGCGAGCTCTTCAGGCCGGTGAGCGCTTCGTCAACCGCATCCTCAGCCGGCTGCGTGTAGTTGAAAATAATTCCGGGGTAGGTCCGCAACTTGGAATCAATGGAAGCGATCAGTTGCTGCTTGTCGCGGATTCTGCCGGTTTGCCAGGCCTGGTCCTTGTAGGGCTTGAGGCCAACGTAGAACTCGCAGTTGAAGAAGCCTGTAGGATCGGTGCCGTCATCGGGGCGGCCCAGCTCGGAACCCACCACCGTCACCTGCGGGTAGGACATCAGGATTTGCCGAATCTGGGGCGCAATCTTGCTGGCCTCCTCGAAGGAGATGGTGTACGGCATAGTGGCGCGCACCCAGAGCGCGCCTTCATCGAGGTGGGGCATGAACTCGCCGCCGATAAAAGGCACGAGCAGCAGTGTGGCGCCGAAGATGGCTGCCGCAATCAGCAGCGTGAGCCGAGGATGGTCGAGCGACCAATCGAGCTGGTGAGCATACTTTTCCTTGATCCACTCGTAGGGCTTGTTGACGCGCTCCTTAATTCCGGTCTTAAACCACAGCGAGGCCAGCACCGGCGTCAAAGTCAGGGTCAGAATGAGCGCGCCGATCAGGGCGAAGGACATGGTCTCCGCCATGGGGTGGAAGAGCTTGCCGGACGGGCCGCTCAGGGCATAGATGGGCAGGTAACCTGCGATAATGACGGCAACGGAGTAGAAGATGGGGCGGTCCACGTCCTTGGCCGCCAGCAGGATCACTTCATTCACATTGATGGGCTGTCCGGCGCGCTCCGCAAGCTCGCGGTAGATGTTCTCCATCATCACCACGGTGCCGTCAATGATGATGCCGAAATCAATGGCGCCGATGGAGAGCAGGTTGGCGGAGACATCGTGCGCGTGCAGGATGATAAAGGAAAACAGCAGGGCCAGCGGAATGGTGAGAGCAACAATGATGGCGGCGCGAACGCTGACCAGGAAAAAGATCAGGACCACGAGTACCAGCAGCATGCCGCGCAGCAGATTGCTCTCCACCGTATCCGTAGTCAGGTTTACCAGCTCGCTGCGGTCGTAGAAGGGACGGATCTTTACGTCCTTGGGGAGAATCTGCTGGTTAAGCTGCCGGGTTTTTTCCTCCACGCCCTTGAGCACAGTCTGGGTCTGCTCGCCGCGGCGCATGAGGATGACGCCTTCCACGGCATCATTGTTGGTCTCAAATCCGAACTCGCCGAGGCGGGGCGCGTTACCAATCACCACCTGGCCTATGTCCTTGATTCGAATGGGCGCGCCTTTGTTGCTGGCCACTACGATGTCGCCGATATCTGCCGTATCGCGCACCAGACCGAGGCCGCGCACGTAGTAGAACTGGCCTCCCTGGGAATAGAAACCGCCGCCGGTGTTGCCGTTGTTGGCGGCCAGCGCATTCATCACTTGGGGCACCGTGAGGTGGTACGCGTAGATCTGCGCTGGGTCGAGCAGCACCTGGTATTGCATGGTGGTGCCACCAAGGCTGGAATCGTCGGCTACGCCGGGCACGGATTTGTAGGCGCGCTCGATGACCCAATCCTCAAAGGTCTTAAGCTCCTGCGGGCTGCGGTCCGGACTTTCCAGCACGTAGCGGTAAACCAGGCCGCTGGGGCTGAACAGGGGCGCCATGGTGGGAGTCACCCCTGAGGGCAGTTGCGGCTGCCCCAGGCGCTCGAACACCACCTGGCGCGCGAAGTAGTCGTCCGTGCCTTCTTCGAAGGTCAGGCGAATATCAGAGAGGCCGTAGAGGGAAATGGAGCGCATCACCTCCATGCGGGGCACGCCGTTCATCTCCACCTCGATGGGCAGAGTTACCAGGCGCTCCACCTCTTCGGCGGCGTGACCGGGCCACTGGGTGATGAGCTCCACCATGGGCGGGGAAAGGTCTGGGTAGGCGTCCACCGGCATGCGCTGGAAGGAAATGATTCCCGCCACCGCCAGGAAGACGGTGAACATCAGCACCAGGAAACGCTGGCGTAAAGCAGCTTGAACGATGCGGTGAATCATCCCGAGTTAGCGCCGGCTGTGCGGTTCTCCCTATTGCTGCAGTGAATTGGCAAATTGCAGGAACAAGCTGCCGTCGCCCACCACCTGTTCTCCCGGCTTGAGCCCATCGAGGATCCGGCTCATTCCGTGGTTGCTCTCGCCCAGCTTGACCGTGCGGCGCGCGAACTGGTGGTTAGCCTGGTTGACAGCGACATAGACGAACGGCTCGTTCTCCTCGTTGCGCAGCACCGCCGAATCGGGCACGGCTAGCGCGTTCTTGATGGCGCCGGCAGCCACGGTGACTGTCACGTACATGTCCTTCTTCAAGCGCCGTCCCGGATTCTGGGTGACGACGCGGGCCTGCACCGTGCGCGAAGTGGGATCCAGGCCTTCGGCCACGTAGGAAATCCTGCCGCTGAACTCCTGCCCCGGGTAGGTCGAGGTGGTTATGGTAACCGGATCGCCCACGTGTACAAAGGCCAGGTCATCCTGGAAGACGTTGGCCAGCACCCACACCGTGCTCATGTCGGAGATGGTGAAGCACTGCGTGTTGCTCGCCTGCACCACCTGGCCGGGCGAAACCAGGCGCTCCACCACTTCGCCGCCGAGGGGCGCAAGCAGCGGCACCTCCGGCGATGCCGGCTTGGAAATCACAGTTTCGGGATTGGAAATCCCGATGATGGTCAGCGCCTGCTCGGCCGCCACCATGTCTGCCTGGGCCTGGGTGCGCGCTGATTCCGCCGCCTGCAGGTCGCGCTCGGCAATGGCGTTGTGGGCATAGAGGTCTTGGGAGCGGGCGTAGTTTTTGTCTGCCAGGTCGAAGGCATCGCGCGCCTTCAGGTAGTTGGCGCGAAGCTGCGAATAGTCAGGACTGGCCAGGTAAAGCATGGCTTGGCCCTTGCGGACTACCTCACCGGGTTGCGCCACAATGCGGCTCACCGGCCCGCTGACCTGGGTGATCACGGGGGTGGTGCGAAATGCATTGAAGGCGACAGCGCCGCTCAATCGCAATATACGTCGCAGAGTGGTGGGCTCCACCGTCACCACCTGCACGTGCGACATCTGCTCCGCGGGAACGGTGAACAGCAAAGAGCCGCCACTGTTGGGATTGGCGGCTTCGGCCGTTTTGGAGTTGTTGTTGCAGGCCGCGAGCGCCAAGATGGTGGCCAGCCCCAGGCCTGCCGCTGCCCGCCGGCCCCAATGCCGCCGCGAAGTGGCATGAACGTGGCTCATGGCAGATTCCTGGTTCCGACCGCTTCTTTCAACTGCTCCACTGCTGTCATATATGAGGCTAAGGCTTGGCGATAAGCCAGTTCCGTGGCGCGATAGCTGCGCTCTGCATCCAGAAAATCGAGCAGGCTGGCGCCTCCCTTCTTATAAGCATACTCGCTGATGTCGCGCGAATCCTGGGCGTTCTTGAGGTAACCACCCAGGTAAAGCTGCACCACCTGCTGGTTGGTGCTGACCGCGGCATAGGCGCTCTCCACGTCGGTCAAAACGATATCGCTGGCCGCGTAGGCGTTTTCCTGCGCCTGAGTAATGGCGTAACGGGTACGCGCGATTTCGCCCTGGTTGCGGTTGAAAATCGGCAGTTCCATGTTGGCGAACCAGGACCCCGAACTGTACCCAGCCACGTGAGAGAAGTTGAAGGCGACATTCACGTCGCGCTTGCCATTAGCTCGTTCCAGTTCGTATGCGCTCTTAGATGCGGTTAGGCCCCCCTGCGCCGCAATCAGATCAGGACGGGTTCGCAGAGCCAGGGCTTTGAGATCGTCCTCGTTTTGGTTGACTGGCGTGTAAGCCAGGTCGCCGGCAACGTCATAATTTTGCGGAACGGCCGTGTACCCCATCAGTTGGCGGAGTGTAGCAAGGGCCTGCACGCGGGCAACCTGCGCAGCAGAAACGTCAGTTTGGAACTGCAGCAGCTGCAGCTTGATCTTGAGGTAGTCGGCTTGGCTTATATCGCCGGCCTTGTAGCGCTCTTCGCTGATGGTGACGGTCTGCTGAAAGCTGTCCAACCCCTGCTGGGCGAACTGCAGGTTGGAGTCGGCCAGCAATGCGACAATAAATTGTTGCGCCACATTGAAAGCTACGGTGCGCTGGTTGTCCAGCACGGTGGAGCGAGTCTGGGCGGTCACATCGCGGGCGGCCTGCAGCCGATGATGGCGTTTGCCGCCGCGCTCAATCAGGTAGCCGATGCCCACATCGAACTGCGACAACTGGTCCAGGGTAGTGGAAGTCGGTGAGTTCGGCGGGTTGCCGAAAAGCGGCAAAAACTGGGAGTCCCCGCTAAGAACCGGGTTGGGGCGGAGGTTAGCGGTGATCTCTTCCGCCTGGGCCTGCTGGATCGTGGTCTCCGCTGCCTTCAGCACATGACTGTGTGTGAAGGCCCGATTGATGGCCTCATCCAAGGTGATGCGCACCGCCGGGAGCGGAGCAGGCGGCAGGGCGGGCGTGGGCTGAGTCGTGGGCGCCTGGGCCGGCGGGGATTGAGCGGGCGCCTGCGCTGGAGCGGGCGATTGCACTGGCGCGGTTGCCGGCTGAGTAGCGCCGACTTGGGCCGCGGAAATGCCTGCCAGCAGTGCTAGTGGAATTAGCAGAAGAAGGGCGAAGCAGTCCGGAGATCTGCGTTCATTCAGCATACGAGCCAAACGTGTGAGCAGACCGGCATTTCCCGCAGGCAGAAGGCCGGTAACCACGGCTGTCCCGGCGAAATTAGGCTTGCGCACCCCGTTGGCTTAGGCCTGGCCAGACATCCCCTGGCTGCCGTTTTCCTCCCCCTTCTTTACACGCCCTGTGCTTGGTTTCCCCCATTCTAAACGGAATCGGCAGAAACTCTCCACCGCCGTGGAGGCGGGAAACCGGGAAGGAAC
>DATJFA010000348.1:0-8450 GCA_035496015.1 Terriglobales bacterium
GTGCTGCAGGAGCCGGTGCTGTTCGCCGCCAGCATCGCCGAGAATATCGCTTATGGCAAACCCGATGCCGGCGACGCCGAAATCGAAGCTGCGGCCCGCGCCGCCAGCGCCCACGACTTCATCGCTCGCCTGCCCGAGGGTTATGAAACCAGCTCCGGCGAACGCGGCGCGCGCCTTTCCGGCGGCGAGCGCCAGCGCATTTCCCTGGCTCGCGCCTTCCTCCGTGATAGCCCCGTGCTGATCCTGGATGAGCCTACCAGCTCAGTGGATATGCAGACCGAGGCCGCCATCATGCAGGCTACCGAGGCTCTGCTGCGGGGCCGCACCACCTTCATGATCGCCCACCGCCTTCATACCCTGAAGTATTGCGACATGATCCTGGTTTTGGACCAGGGCAGGCTGGTGGATGTCCGCCGCGTCCAGCCCGGCGTCATGCTGGAGGCAGGCAGGTTTGTGCTGGGGGCAGAACAGACTGGTAGCGGTCGGGAATCGGTCAGCTTCAGTGAGAAGGAACAGGAACCACAGCCCCAAACTAAGCGCGCCGCGGCCAGCGACTGAGGTTTTATAAGCGGAACTGTACCTTAATCTGCGTTTCGACTTCCACCGGTTGTGCGTTCAGCAGATAAGGCTTGTAGCGCCACTGGCGCACGGCCTGCAGGGCCGGCGGAATGAGCAGGGCCGGGCCGCTGATCGCCCGCACATCGCTTACTACTCCATTTTTGTCAATCACCGCCGAAAGCACTACGTCTCCTTCCACCCGCGTCTCCCGGGCCATGGGCGGATATTGCGGCTTCACTTGGCGAACCAGCAGCCCCTGCGTCACGCCCTGCGAAACCTGGATGCGCTGCGGAGGCGGAGGCGCTGCCGCCAGCTTGGGTACATCCACCTTCGCCGAGCTCACCATCCCTGGAAGCCCATGTTTAGCTGTGCTCGCCACTGCATCCAGACTGGGTGGCGCCAGCTGAGCTTCGGACGAGGAGGCCCGTGAAGTCGACTGCCGCTTGCCACCTTCAACTACCAGAGGGGCGGGCGGCATTCCTAGATCAGTAGTCGTGTCGGGCGCCGTCGCTTCGGGGGCAACTGCGGCAGGCACAGGCTTGCTTGGCTTTGGCGCGTGAATCGCTGGACTCGCCGGCGCCTCACTGGCGGAACCGCCTGCCATTTCGGCCGAGTTGGCTGCCTGGCCATGGTTAGAGGAAACCGGGGCGGATTGCGGCAAGGCGCTGCTCGGTTCCGCCACAGGCTGCTGCTGTTGCGGCGCGGCGGCAGGCGCTTGTGTCTGCTCGCCAGGCGTGCTTGTGCTGTGACGTCCGCGGTACCAGCTATAGCCAAAAAGCGCGAATGACACCAGCACCATGGCGACTGCGATGGCCTTAAACGGAAACCCCTTTGCTGGCCGCTCCTCGGCGGCATACGTCGAGAAACGCGGAGCCGGCGATTCCCGGTGCTCATCCACTTCCGTCCGCCATGCCGGCGGGGCGCTCGCGTTCATGCGCCGGCGCACATTGTCCAGGGCATCGTTCGACCTGCCCTGCTCCTCAGCCGGGCGCGCCGCTGGCTTCATTTCCGCCGCGGTCGCCGCCAGCGGAAGCACGGACGGCGCTTCCGCTTTCGGCGGAGCGCTGGGTGTCGTCGTCAGTCCTGCCCACGATTGCTGCGGTACCCGAAGCACTGGTGGCGCGACAGGTTCCTCGTGTCGCGCCGCTTCCGGCGGCGGCGCCACTGGTTTATCCCAGGCGGGCGCAGCCGGCGCTGGCTTTTCGAAAGCGGGTGCAAGCGGGACCGGCTTTTCCAGCGCGGGCGCGGCGGCAGCCGCGCTACCGAACGAAGCTGGTGCTACCGCAACTGGCTTGACTGGCGCCGGTTGTGGGCCTAAGCGATCCAGCGCCGCCGTCAGCTCGTCAAACATTTCGGCCGGCGGCCGCCCTTGTGCCGTGTGGAAACCAGGTGTTTGCGATGTGGAAACAGGGGTCAGTGGCTTCTCGGCGGGCATGCCGCTTGCGGCCGATGGCGCTTCACTGTGTGGACTGCCGGCATCGGCCATCAGGCCGCGAGCTGCCCGTAGCGTGCTCTCCACCTGCTTTAGAACGATTGGCTTCTGGATAACAAAATTCTCACCTGCACGGGGGCCCCCACGGCTGGCGCTCTGCGGGCCCACTATCGCGATGGTCACCGACTTTTTGCTGGCCGTCGCCATGCGGGCGCTTTGCAGCACCCAGCCGGCTCCCTGCTCATCTTCGCAATCCACCAGGATGGCATCGAAGTGCTGGTCCATCAACCGCTTAGCGGCAGCAAAGGGCTCGCTGCAGGGCTCCACGGAAATGTCCAGGTCTTTCAGCAACCGGGCCAGGGTCTGGACAAGATCGGCGTCCTTGGAGAGCAGCAGCGACTTAAAAGCCATGACAAAGTTCAATTTAGGTCCGCTGTACCGCCCCAACAAGTAACGCAGGTAACTGGACCTTGGTACTTAGGGCTGTAGCCGCACGCCGGTGGCGGTACATCGTAGGTCGAACCATCCGAGCCAAGGCGCGACCGTTGCACCTGGCCGACCCTTGGCCCTGTGTTACGCTGTTCTGCTCCGCGGATGAAATTTGCCCCCATCGCAGGTCTGCTGCTGGCAAGCCTGCTCGGCTGTGGCACGCCGGGCGTGCCTCTGCCCCCTTCCCTGGATCTGCCCCAGCCCGTACAGGACCTGCGCGCTTCCCGTAAAGGCGACACCGTCACCCTGTTCTGGACAGTGCCCCGGCAGACCACCGATCGCACCAACATCCGCCTGCGCCGCCTCGGTCCCACCAGCGTTTGTCGAAGCCTGACGGTCGCCATGACGGAATGTGCAGACCAGGTCAAGGAGGTGGACACCCCCGCTCTGGTGACGGCAGGCGAAGCTGCCGCCGAGGCCAAAGCGAAGGCCAATGCCAACGCTTCCAACAAAAAGCCGCAGCCCGCTCCGGCCAAAGCCGCTCCTATACCCGCTAGCGCCACAGACGTCCTTCCCCAATCCCTCGAACAAAAAAATCCCACCGGCTTCGTTTATTACGCGGTGGAGACCCTGAACACTCGCGGGCGCAGCGCCGGCTTGTCCAACCAGGTCGAGGTGCCGCTGGTGCGGACTCTGCCTCCGCCCACGGACTTAAGCGCTAGAGTCACCGCGGATGGCGTTGTGCTCACCTTTACAAGTATTCTGCGCGAACCTTCGGCGCCCGACTTCACCTATGCCTGTCGCGTCTACCGCGAACAGCAGGGCAGCGCCACCCCCGTTCTGGTAAGTGAGTTGCCGCCCAGCACCTCGCCGCAAACCCAGCTTTTGGACCGCTCCTTGGAGTGGCAAAAGACTTACCTGTACTGGGTTGCCGTTGTGACCCAGGTTCAGCGCCATGGGCGCACCGAAGGCCAAGTTGAGGGGGACAGCTCAGCTCCGGTCATCGTCTTTGCCAGCGACGTTTTTCCGCCGGCCGTGCCCGCTGGCCTGCAGGCCGTTTTTTCCAGCGTTGGACAGCAGCCTTATGTGGATTTGACCTGGGCCCCCAACACGGATTCCGACCTGGCGGGCTACAACGTCTACCGTCGCGAAGATAAGGGCCCGTGGACGCGCGTCAACTCTGCCCTCCTCGCCACACCCACTTACCGCGATGGCAATGTGGCCGCGGGCCGGACCTATTTTTACGCCGTTACCGCTGTGGATGTGCACGGCAATGAGAGCGCGCGCTCGCCGCAGGCGGAAGAAGCCGTACCCAGTTCCTAGTACCTACTCATAATCGATTTTGAACCGGCGCGGCGCCGTTCAGCGCCGCATAGAAATTGGGCTTTCTTTATGGCTGAGTAATGTCCCATGCGTTTTTCGTCTCGCCTGTCATCCCGAGCGAGGGCGCGTCGAGCTTGCGAGACAAGCCCGAGCCGAGGGACCTTGTGTTTAGAAATCGGCGCAGACGCGTCCCCTTCGAAGACTTTATATTTAATGCTTGGCAATTTGGCCGCCAGCCTTGAGGATAGTTGTTCGCTGGAAGTTGGTAGCTGGTGGGATAACGGAACCAACTACCAGCTACCTTTTCACAACTTTTGAAGAAACTTGAAACCTGCGAAACCTTGAAACTGATCTTATGAAATACTGCCGCTTCACGCACGAAGGACAAATCCGCTACGGGCTGGTTGAGCCGGTGGGCGGCGAGGATCACATCACGCGCCTGCTGCTCACCGTCCCTCATTTGGGCGAGGGCGAGCTCGACGAACTCCCCAGCCGCCGCATGCAGCAGCTGCCGCTCGACGATGCGGCCCTGGTCGCGCCCGTCGAACCCACGAAGATTGTGTGCGTGGGCCGCAATTACATCGAGCACGCCAAGGAACTGGGCCACCCCATTCCCACCGAGCCGCTGATCTTTCTCAAGCCCAACTCTTCCCTGTTCCATCCCGCAGGCGAAGTCCGCCGGCCCGCCGCGCTCTCGCAACGCGTGGACCACGAAGGCGAGCTCGCCGTCATCATGGGGCGCCGCTGCCGCCATCTGGCCGAGGGCGACGACGTGCGGCCGTTTATCCTCGGCTACACCTGCCTCAACGACGTCACTGCCCGCGACCTGCAGAACAAGGACGGCCAGTGGACTCGCGCCAAGGGCTTCGACACCTTCTGCCCCGTCGGCCCCATCGTCAGCAACGAAATTGACCCCTGGGCCGGCGTGAACGTGGAAACACGCGTCAACGGAGAGGTGCGCCAGCAGGGCACCACCCGCGATTTCATCTTTGCCCTCGATGTTATAATTCGCTTCATTTCCCAGGTTATGACGCTGTTTCCCGGCGATTTGATCGCCACCGGCACGCCTCCGGGCGTCGGCCCGGTGCAGCCCGGCGATGTGATGGAAGTCAGCGTCGAAGGCGTGGGTACGCTGCGGAATCCCGTAGTTAACGATTGAATCATTGAGGCATTCAGTCATTTAGTCATTCCATCGTGACCTGTTCGCCTTTGAATGATTGAATGTCTTAATGTCTGAATGACTGAATGTTATGAAATTCTTCATTGACACCGCCAACCTGAACGAAATCCGCGAGGCCGCCAGCCTCGGCATCCTCGACGGCGTCACTACCAACCCTTCGCTCATCGCCAAAGAAGGCAAGCCCTACAAGGAAACCATTCTGGCGATTTGCAGCGTCGTCAGCGGCCCGGTGAGTGTCGAGGTCACCGCCACCGACGCCGGCGGCATGTGCCAGCAGGCTCGCGATTACGCCACCTGGCACAAGAACGTGGTCATCAAGCTGCCCACCACGCGCGACGGGGTGAAGGCCTGCAAGTGCCTCTCCGACGCCGGCATTCCCACCAACCTTACCCTGTGCTTTTCGCCTAACCAGGCGTTGCTGGTGGCCAAGGCAGGCGCCACTTACGTCAGCCCCTTTGTGGGCCGGCTCGACGATATCAGCCATGTGGGCATGGACCTGGTGCGCGACGTGGTGCAAATTTATAAGAATTACGGCTATAAAACACAGGTGCTGGCGGCCTCGCTGCGCCATCCTCTGCACGTGGTCGAAGCCGCGCTGGCTGGCGCCCACGTCTCTACCATCCCCTTCAAAGTTCTCGACCTCATGTTCAAGCACCCGCTCACTGACCGCGGCCTCGACCAGTTCCTCAAAGACTGGGAGAAGGTAAAGAGCTAGCTTTGCATCCGTCATCCCGAGCGAGCGCAACCGAGCGGATGCGAGAGCCTGCCCTGAGCGCAGTCGAAGGGGAACGCGAGTCGAGGGACCTTGTGCTTTTCATCCCTCAGACCGAAAGCGGATCCGCTTCGGGATAGATTTCGGTCAGTAAGAACTTACCAGGTACGACGAACTTCCGTAATTCCGCAGGACGCGATTCCCTGCTAAACTACGCCCAATTACATAACTTCAAAATTCCTGGGCTCAAGCACCGGACGTCTGGTTACTGGGTACTAGGTACTGGGTAATAACAGAAGTGCCAACTCATGCTTATCCCCTGCTGGCGCTCGGCTTGGCTACGGCCGCGCTGGTAACTTACCTGCTGCGCCGGCGTCATAAGACTCCGGAGGAAGTAGAGCGCGAGCGCCGCACCTTAATCAGCAAAATCGGCCGCATCACCGACGGCACCGTGATTGATATCCACGAAATGGACGGCACCCGTCCCGCCCAGTTCCTCATTTACCAATACGACGTGGCCGGCGTTTCCTACGAGGCCTCTCAGGAGATTACCTACCTGCGCCAGTTTGTGAACCTCCAGTCCTGCCGCCTCGGTCTGCCTACTTCGGTCAAGTACGACCCCCACAATCCCGGCAACTCCATCGTGGTTTCCGAGAGCTGGTTCGGCTTGCGCCGCAAATAACCCCCGCCCCAGCGTGCGGATAAACGGATGTTTATTTCGTCGCCGGCCTCATGCTGAAAGCCTTCGGGGTCTGTGTGAGAACTCTGACTTCTGATCTCCGGTGGGCCTTTAGGAGACTGTTACGAAACTCTTCTCCTGCAGCCAAGGTGCGCAAGAACCGCATCAGCCGCGGAGCGGCGCTAGAATGTAGCCCCGGACGTAAGTCCGGGGAACCGCGGTACAACAGAACCAGCCCCAGCGGGGCGAAAGAACGTTTTCACACACACTCGGAAGTCCGATGGACCCAGTGGAGTTCTAGATAGTAGACCCGGTGGCAGACCACCTCACTCCAGCCCCCTTCAGGGGCGAAATAGTAAAGCCCAGGACGGCAGTCCTGGGTAGGCGTTGCAAAATGAATTCCGAGTCCCGTAGGGACGGCACTCGATGCAATCCAACGTGGGAAACGGACCGGTTATCCTCGCAGCTCTGCAGGGACGTCATAGTAAAGCCCAGCACGGAAAGCGTCCGTGTGAGAACTCAGAAATCCAGGCGGCGGAACAGCACCATCATTACTTTAGCCGCGGAGCGGCGCCAGAATGTAGCCCCGGACGTTAGTCCGGGGAAACGCGTACAACAAAACCCAGCCCCAGCGGGGCGAAAGAACGGTTCTCACGCCAAGCATTTGACTCACTCCGCCGCGCAGGTGTGGTCGTGAATGATGCGCCACCCCTCCGGGAACTTGCGGAATACCAGCGTAAAAATGCCGTGCGGCTGCTTTCCGTCGGGCATAGTTAGGTGGAAGCTGCCGCGCACGAAGGCAGCCGCCGGGCCGAGGATTTCAATCTGCAAATCGGAAAACGCCAGCTTGCCCATCTGCCGGCCCTCTGACTGGTACGCCTTGCGATAGCGTTCCAGCGCGGCATCCCAGCCCCGGTTCTCCGTGGCCCCCGAGTAGAACGTGAGCTCCGGCGAATGCCAGTAGCCCTGCATGAAAGCGTCCAAATCCTGCCGATTCCACGCCTCCACCTGTTTATCCAGAACTTGCCGGATCGCGGCCTGGGCATTGCTTGCCGGATGGGCGGCCGAAGCCACTGTGAGCAGCAGGAAGAAGGCGCTGATGGGCGCCACGTACCTTTTCATGCCGCGGATTATACAGACAGGCTGAATCCGTTGACGAAGGGGATCAGGTACAGAGTTTTTCGTTCTTCAAAGCAGGGTGGGCATAGCAGGAAGTTACAAGAGAGATGATTGCCAATCGTCAATCGTCAATCTTCAATCTTCAATCGTCAATTCTTCTCAGTGCCTCCGTGTCTCTGTGGTGGATTTTTGGGTTTACGCCCGCTTGCCCGGCTTGCCCGCGCCCACCAGTTCTTCCCAGGGGCGTTTCGGGCGGCTCGCGTCAGGCTTGTCCCGGCCTTCCACGCGGTCGTAATTGTAGGCGTCGCTCACCGTCCCCAGCGACTCGTTGTACAGGCTGGGCTTGCCCACCGCTTCCTTCAGCTCTTCCGTGAACTCGTGCAGCGCCTTGAGGTGGTCCGCGGTGGCGGCAATCTCGGTCTTCGTGGTCTTCAGCACCTGCTGATAGCCCTTGTTCACCAGTTTGGCGATTTCGCTGCCGATCAGATAGCCGGGGTAGGCGAACACCTTCACCTCGCCCTCCGCCGTCTTCTCGATGGCAGCCGAACAATTGTATTTCTTCACAAACACCCGGCTGGTCTTGGTGCCGGGCGCTTCCAGCACATCAAACTGGTGCTCGCGCAGCCAGTTAACTGCTTCGTCGTAGGTTCGTCCTTCCAGCTTTTTGGCCATTTTCCCCGTTCTATCCTGTTCCAGCTTGCATTTCGGGCCAACGCCGCTTCTTCCCATTTCGGAACCGCTGGCAAGCAATTCCGCTTCTCGGCGTTGCCCCTCGCAGGACACCTTTATAAACTACTGGCTCCTTTAGATGCCGAAATTCATCTAATAACCGCATTACGACGGTCATGGGCTGAGTCGCACGATGGCGCAACTTGTCAAGAATGAGACACATGGCGTGAATGCCGAGGGCGCAAAACCGTCCTTGTCGCCGGAGTCGGGCAGCACGGTGACGATCACGCCTGACTGCTTGCGTTCCACCAGGCCGCGCGCGATTTGGAGGCAGCCCACCATCGCCGCG
>DATJFA010000349.1:0-4036 GCA_035496015.1 Terriglobales bacterium
CCGGGCTTCAGCCCCGGTGGCGATTCTTGCTCTGCTCGCACTGGCGGCCTGCGGCAGCGAGCCACACACGGTCGCGGCGGCGCCGGAAGTTGTTCGCGGCGTGCAACTGCTGACGATTCGGCAGACCGCCATTCCCGACACTCTGGATGCAGTGGGCACGCTGCAAGCGGCTCAGGCCAGCCAGCTTTCCAGCCAGATTATGGGCAATATCGTGGAAATGCGGGTAAAGGAAGGCGACCGGGTGCGGCGCGGCGAAGTGCTGGCGGTGCTGGAGGACGCACAGCCCCAGGCCGCGCTGCGGCAAGCCGCGGCAGCGGAAAATGCCGCCCAGCAGGAAATTGTGGCGGCCGATTCCGATTACAGCCTGGCCGAGGCTACTTTCAAGCGTTACCAGGACTTGTACAACAAGAAGTCGGTGAGCCCGCAGGAATTTGACGAAATCAAGGCGCGGGAGCAGGCGGCCTCGGCGCGCCGGCAGCTGGCGCGCGCCGGCCTGGCGCAGGCGCAAGCGGCGCAGGCGCAGGCGCAAACCACGCTGGGCTATACGCGCGTGCGCGCGCCCTTCGACGGGGTGGTCACGGAAAAGAGGGCCGACCCGGGCACGCTGGCCAGTCCCGGCATGGTGCTGCTGGTGGTGGAAGACCAGCGGCGCTTCCGGCTGGAGGCCAGCGTGGATGAGGGCGATATACGCCTGGTCAAGGTGGGACAGAAGGTGCCGGTGACGCTCGATTCCCTTCCCGGCACGCAATTCAGCGGGCGCGCGGCGCAGATTGTGCCGGCGGCGGATCCTGCCAGCCGCAGCTTTATCGTGAAGGTCGAGTTGCCGGCGGATGCGCGCCTGCGCTCCGGCTTGTTCGGACGGGCCCACATTGCCCGCGGGCAGCGGCAGGCAATTCTGGTTCCGCGCAGTGCGGTGGTAGAGCGCGGCCAGTTGCAGGGCGTTTACGTGGTGGGCCAGGACCAAGTCGCCAGCTTGCGCTACATCACGCTGGGCCAGCCCTTGGGTGAGCAGGTAGAAGCTCTCTCTGGGTTGCAAGGCGGCGAACGCGTGGTAGCCGCGCCTGGAGACCGGGAATTGGGGGGAAAGCGGATGGAAAGTAATTAGCAGCTGGCAATTAGCAGTTAGCACTTAGCATTTAGCCCCTGAAGTTTTTGCTCAGTCCGCCAAGAGACGTTGCTGGCCAAAATGCTCATTACTGACTGCCTGGTTGGCTGAATGCTGAATTCATCCGCGTGATCCGGGTTCATCCGCGGCGAAGAATTGAATGAAGGAAACGCACGACAACTCGTCCACTCTGCGCCTGGCGGGGCGCATCGCCCACGGCTTCATCCAGTCCAAGCTGACGCCGCTGGCCATCACGGCGGCGTTGCTGCTGGGGGCGTTTGCCATCTGGCAGACGCCGCGCGAGGAGGAGCCGCAAATCATCGTGCCCATGCTCGATGTGTTCGTGCAGATGCCGGGGGCCAGCGCCAAGGAAGTGGAGCAGCGCGTCACCATCCCCATGGAGAAACTCCTGCGCGAGGTGCCGGGAGTGGAGTACATCTACTCCATCAGCCGGCCGGGCGTAAGCATGGTGATTGTGCGCTTCTACGTGGGGCAAAAAGAAGAAGACGCCATCGTCCGGACGTACAACAAGCTGTACTCGAACTTCGACCGCATCCCGCCGGGAGCGTCGCAGCCGCTCATCAAAGTGCGCTCTATTGACGATGTGCCCATTTTGGCGCTGACCTTGTGGGGGCCGAATTACAACAGCTACCAATTGCGGCGCATTGCCGGAGAACTGGAGCAATCGCTCAAGCAACTGGACGACGTTTCCGAAACCAAACTTATCGGTGGGCAGCCGCGCCAAGTGCGGGTGGTGCTGGACACGCAGAAACTGGCCGCCTATGGGCTCACTCCAGCTGCGGTGGTCGGGCAGCTGCAGCAGGCCAACAGCCGCGACATTGCGGGCAGCTTCGCCCGCGACAACCAGGAGTTTCAGGTCGAAGCCGGGCGCTTCTTCGCCCGCGCCGAGGACCTGCAGCAGGTGGTGGTGGGCGTGCACCAGGGCCGACCGGTGTACCTGCGGGACGTGGTGCAAAAGCTGGAAGACGGGCCGGCCGAACCGGATAACTACGTTCTGTTTGCCAACGGCCCGGGGGCTCTGAAAATGGCTGGCGCGGAGCCGAGCTCCGCTCTCACCCGAGTATCGGCGACAGCGGGCGGCGCTCCCGGCAGCGAGTATCCCGCGGTCACCATCACGGTGGCCAAGCGCAAGGGCACCAATGCCAGCATGATTGCGGACCGCGCCCTGGCCCGGGTGCAGGAACTTCGCGGCAACCTGCTGCCCGGCGACCTGCAGGTCACGGTGACCCGCAACTACGGCGAAACGGCGCGGGATAAATCCAACGAACTGCTCAAGCATCTGCTGCTGGCAACGCTCTCAGTCACGCTGCTGGTGGCGCTAGCCCTGGGCTGGCGCGAGTCGGGCGTGGTGCTGCTGGCGGTGCCGGTCACGCTGGCGCTTACCCTGGCCATCTTCTACTTTTACGGCTACACCCTGAACCGGGTGACGCTGTTCGCGCTCATCTTCTCCATCGGTATCCTGGTGGATGACGCCATCGTGGTGGTGGAAAACATTGTGCGCCACTTCCGACTGCCTTCCAGCCGTGGGCGCAGCCTGGCCGCAGTGGCGGTGGAGGCGGTGGATGAGGTGGGCAATCCCACCATTCTCGCCACCTTCGCGGTGATCTCCGCCATCCTGCCGATGGCCTTCGTGCGCGGCCTGATGGGGCCTTACATGCGGCCCATTCCGGTGGGCGCCTCGGCGGCCATGGTGTTTTCGCTGATCGTGGCGTTCGTGGTCTCGCCCTGGGCGGCGCTGCGCCTGCTGCGCCACTATGCGGGAGAGGGCGGTCACGGCATGCATGAAAGCGAAGGGTGGACCACGCGTCTGTATCGCCGCCTGATGAATCCTCTGATTGCCGACGCCGGCCATCGCTGGTTCTTCCTGGGCGGGGTAGTGGTGCTGCTGCTGGCTGCAGCCGCATTCGTGCCTCTGAAATGGGTGCACGTGAAAATGCTGCCCTTCGACAACAAGAGCGAGTTCCAGGTGATCATTGACATGCCTGACGGCACCACCCTGGAACAAACCGCGCACGTGGCGCAGGCGCTGGGCAGCTACCTGGGACAGCAGCCGGAGGTGACCAATTACGAGATCTACGCCGGCACCTCCGGGCCGTACAACTTCAATGGCCTGGTGCGACATTATTTCCTGCGCCGCGGGCCCAACCAGGCGGATATCCAGGTGAACCTGCTGCCGCTGGACGAGCGCCGCGCGCAGAGCCACGAGATTGCGCGCCGCCTGCGGCCGCACCTGGATGCCATTGCCCAGCCCTTCGGCGCCCGCATCAAGGTGGCCGAGGTACCGCCCGGGCCGCCAGTGCTGGAAACGCTGGTGGCCGAAGTTTATGGACCTGACCTGAAGCGGCAAACTCAGGTGGCAGCCCAAATCAAGAAGATCTTCCAGCAGACCCCGGGTGTGGTGGACGTGGACTGGTACGTGGAGGACCCGCAAACCAAGTACGACATGCAGGTGGATCTGGACAAGGCGGCGCTGCACGGCATTTCCGCCGCCGACGTTACCCAGACCGTGCGCATCGCGCTGGATGGCGCCGAGGCCGGCCTGCTGCACAATCCTAGTTCGCGTGAAGACGTTCCCATAGAGGTGCAACTGGCGCGGGCGGACCGCTCCGGCATGCAGGACCTGGGCGCGCTCAAACTGCCCGCTCCCGGCGGGCGCCAGGTGTCCCTCAGCGAGGTCACCGATCTCAAGCAGACCACCATTGACACCA
The DNA here is from genome assembly GCA_035496015.1 of Terriglobales bacterium. Lineage (GTDB taxonomy): Bacteria > Acidobacteriota > Terriglobia > Terriglobales > Acidobacteriaceae > JAICWP01. Next base: position 3,835 of record DATJFA010000349.1, read on the forward strand.
GCATCTACCGCAAGAACCTGCGCGACGTGGTTTACGTGACCGGCGACGTGGCCGGGGGAGAAGAGAGCCCGGTGTACGCGCTGCTGAAGATGGAAGGGCCGATCTCGCGCATCAAGTTGCCGGAAGGCTACCAGTTGAGGCAGTACACGGGCACAACGCTGCCGGACTCCACCGAGCGCCTGAGCATGAAGTGGGATGGGGA
>DATJFA010000350.1:0-4698 GCA_035496015.1 Terriglobales bacterium
TCCCAGCCTGGCAACCTCCAGGAACGTAACCAGCTGATCGAAATCCATGATGTGGCGTGATTATAGTCTGCCGTTGGTAGCGGTGCTGTGACCGCCCGAATTCGCGAACTGTGTGCAATGTGGGTGAAGGCAGAGCGGCTAAACGCGGCGAGGATGTCACGAGGCTGTTGCGAAACAGGTGTCGTCCGCTAAAGCGGACTCGATTTGTTCCACGTCCACCTTCCCAGGACTTCCGTCCTGGGCTTTAGTATGGCGCCGCTGGGCGGCTGCTGCGGTGCTTGGTCCAGCTCCGCAGCACTACCGAGAATTTCGTAACGGGGACCTGAAGAGCGTCGCTCGCAAAGCGGGTGTTTTGATCAGAGTTTCTTTAGCTGGTGACGCAGGGAAGGGCGGCCTGCTGCCAGGCGTCGAAGCCGCCAACAAGGTTGCGGATATTAGTGTAGCCGGCGCGCAGGAGCAGGCTGCAGGCAATGGCGCTGCGGTAGCCGCTCTTGCAGTGGACGGCCAAAGGCTTGCCCTTGTCCAACCTCGGCAGTTCGGTGGCAAAGCGGTCCAGAGGCCACAAGTGGGCGCCGTCAATGTGGCCGGCCTGCCACTCGGTTTCGCGGCGGACATCGAGCACCTGCAAACCGTCCCTGTGTTCTCCCAGTTCCGCCGCCGTCATCTGGGGCACGGAGGCCAGGGGAAATCCCGCCTGCTTCCATTCTTCGACTCCGCCAGGCAGGCAGCCGGCGCATTGTTCAATGCCCACGCGAGCCAGGCGCATGCGGCTTTCCTCGAGCTTCTCTGGAGACTCCGCGATCAGCACCGGCCGGCCCTGCAAGCCCAGAATGATGCCGGCCCAGGTGGCGAACTGTCCAGCCAACGCGATGTTGATGGAGCCGGGCACGTGGCCGGCGGCGAACTGGTCGGGTGAGCGCGTGTCCAGCACATTTGCGCCCTGCTCGATCATGGAGCGCAACTGTGCCGGCGCGATTGCCGGCAGCGGCGGCAATTCCTCCAGGGGAGGCGCGCCTTCACGGTTGAGTTCGGCGTCCTGCACGAAATAAGCGGGACGCGGCGGCAGGTTGGCGGTCAGCTGCTGCACAAACTCCTCGCGGCTGCGCACCTGCAGGGCGGGATTAGTCAGGCGCTCAGTGCCAATGCTGGAGAAGCGGTCAGCGCGCATGTTGCGCCCGCACAGCGAGCCCGCCCCGTGCGCCGGATACACCAGCACGTAGTCGGGCAGGCGCAGCAGCTTTTCGTGCAGGCTGTCATAGAGCATGCCGGCCAGTTGCTGGGGGGTGTATTCGCGGGACAGATCGGGGCGGCCGACGTCACCAATGAAGAGAGTGTCGCCGGTCAGCACCAGCGCCGGTTCGGGCGACTTTGCCATGTCACGCACCGTCAGGCACACGGCTTCCGCGGTGTGTCCCGGCGTCTCCATGGCGGTGATGCGCACATCGCCAAAGCGCACCTCGGTGCCGTCGCGCAGGGGAACGTGGACAAATTTCGCGCCGGCGCGCTCGCCAATATAGATTTTGGCGCCGGTGCGCGCCGCCAGTTCCTTGTGGCCGGAGACAAAGTCGGCGTGCAGGTGGGTTTCGAAGATGTGACAGATCTTGAGGCCTTGTTCCTGGGCGGCTTGCAGATAGATATCCACATCGCGTTGCGGGTCAACCACCGCCGCTTCGCCCGCGGAGCCCAGCATGTAGGACGCGTGTGCCAGGCAGGCCAGATAGAACTGTTCGAAGTACATGCGGCCGCACCCCTGTGTGGGCGATTGTAGCCCAAAAGGAGCAGTCAGCACTCAGCAATCAGCAATCAGGGGTTGGAAGCATCTAGCCGCGTGAGGCAGGTTTCAAGGTTTCAGAGTTTCAAGGTTTCGAACGTGAAACTCGATACTGCGCCTTTGAACCCTGCTGCTCAGCAGCCGGACGCGTGGGCCGGCGTGCTGTTGATTACCTCTTCCAGCTTGACCGCGCGGTGATGAGCGTTGGTCTTGCCATGCTCCAGCAGCGATTTCAGCCGCACCAGGTCATCATCGAGGGCGTGCTTGGGGTCGGCCGCAAAAATGGTGGCAATGGCGTGCCCGATTGCGCCCGCCGGCGGCACATAGGCCAGGCGAATGTGCACGCGCGTGCCGGCATTTTCGGTGTCGAGCTGTACCACGCCGGAGTTCGGCACCACCGCGCCCGGCAGGCTGCTCCAGGCCAGCATCTTGTTGGGAATTTTCTCCGTAATTTCCGCATCCCAGCTCAAAGGCGTGCCAGCCGGCCCGGAGACAGTCCAGCGATAACGGTTATCGTCCACTTTCTTGACCGCCAACACGTGTGACATGATGAGCGGGAGTTTTTCGGGATCGGCCAGCAGTTCGAAAACCGCTTCCGCCGGCACATTCACGTGAATGGTTTTTTGCACGCGAATGCCCGCCGATTCGGGATCGCCGAGGCCGAGGAGATGGCGCGGACCGACGTTGCTGAGCGCGCGGCCCAGCAGGTTCATGCCCAGCAGACCGAGGCCGAGACCCTGCCATCCCCGGCGCCAGGCGCCGTACGCGAGCAGCAGGCCTCCGCCTGTGCCCACCAGCGCGCGCGTGGCCGGCGCCCACGATTCCTGCAGCAACTCCGGCGCCGGCAGCGGCGTTCCGCCCTGCAGGTAGGGAACATCGGCCTGCCGATGCGCGGTCATACAGTTCTCCACGTGCTTCACTCCCGGCACCGCGCGCACCGCCCACAGGACGCGGCGCAGTTCGTCGTGCAGCACATCGCCGGTGAGGATGACTCGCCCATCCTGGGCCTCCACTTCAATTGCATGGGGATGGGCTGTGGCCCGGCCCAGGCGGGTGCGCACGCGCTCGCGCAGCACCTGGTCGGAAACCGGCTGGGGAGAGAGCAGGGAGAAGGTTTCATCCGCCGCGCCTTGCGCGCGGTGAAACAAGTCGCGCACGCCGCGGTCCACGGTAAGCTCGGCCTGGTGCGCCAGCCAAACGGCGCGATCGCGCGCCATAGCTCGCCGCCGGCGGCCGTGTTGAGGATCGAACATATACATGAGGCGGGCGCCCAGGCTCAATCCGCCGGCCAAAATCATGGTCTTTTCCAACTGACATTTCATGCGCCGCTGCATGGCATTTCTCCTTCTCTTGACAGCTCGGCTGAAGATTGGCTGTTGAATGGGATAGCAGCCAGCCTCCTACTGCGGCCCGGCGCGCACCGTGAGCACCGGGCAATTGGCATGGCAGATGACTTTGTGAGTGCAGGCCCAGGTAAGATGCGCCATCAGCCGCGCCGATCCCTGGTGGCGCGCGCCCATCACGATCAGGTCGGCATGCACGTCAGCCGCCAGCTGCAGAATTTTCTCCGCAGGCTCGCCGCTGACCACCACGATCTGCGGTTCGCACGCCTGGCCAGGGCCGGCCTGGGCCAGCTTTTCCAGTTCTTCACGGGCATCGCGCATGGCGCGCTCCCGGTAGTAAAGAGGAATGGTGGTGAAGTCCTCGATCACATGAATGCAACTTAGCTGGGCGCCATAGTCGGCCGCCAGCGCGAGCGCGTAAGGCACAGCGTGCAGGGAAGCGGCGCTCAGGTCGCTGGCATAAATAATGCGCTGCAGCTTACCGGCGGCGAGTTCATTGCGCTTCACGTCCGGGCCGATGGTCAGAACCGGGCAATTAACGGTACGAAAAATTTCCTCCGCCACCGAGCCCAGCAGCAGCTTTTTCAGTCCGCCCCGGCCGTGGGTGGCGATCACGACCAAGTCAATGGCGTGGTTCTTTATCATGTCCTGAAAGACCGGCTCGATTTCGCCTTTCTCCAGAACCACCTCGTAGCGCACGCCGGCGAGGGGAGCGGAGCGCACAAAGGTGTCCATCGCGTGCCTGGCCTCGTAACGCAGTTCGTCCAGTTCGGGCGGCACGGGCTCCAGAGGCAACGGACGCCGCGGCTCCGGGGGGATGGCGTGGGCCACAAATACAGTGCCGCCGTAATGGCGTGCCAGACCGACGGCGTAGGGCAAGGCGCGCTCGGCGTAGTCAGAAAAATCGGTGGTAAAAAGGATTTTGTTCAGGGAAACGCGCGGAACCAGCTGAAGCGCCGCCATGGGACACCTCCGCTACGGGTGGCGCACCTCGGTCTGCATGGTGGGCCGCCCTAGGTTCTTTGTAGTTCCTATGGGTGCCAGCGCGCAGTGATAAAAATCACGCCCGCGGGTGATTCAGAAAATGGTTGCGCCAGGGATTCACACGGATTCTCACGAATTAGGCGACTGCTTCAATAACCTTTGCTTTTATCTACGATGCCCAGCAGGGGTTCACCGGCGAGGAAGCGGCGAATGTTTTCTGAGATCAAGGCGTACTGGCGCTCCCATATGTGGGGAGTGACGGAGCCGGTATGGGGAGTGATGAGTACATTTTCCATGTCCCAGAGCGGGGAATCGGACGGCAAGGGCTCTTTCTCGAGGACGTCGAGGGCGGCAGCGGCGATTCTTCTCTGGCGCAGGGCATCGGCGAGGGCCGCCTCGTCTACCAGCACTCCGCGCCCGACATTGACCAGGCAGGCGGTGGGCCGCATCTGGGCCAGACGGCCAGCGTCCATCAGGCAGTGCGTGGACGGGGTCACCGGTGCGGCCAGGACCACGTAATCTGAGGCAGCGAGGAGATCCCCCAGCTGCGAAGGTCCGTAGACAGTGGAAACGCCCTCCGCTCCGCCACGCTCCGGGTGC
>DATJFA010000351.1:0-5993 GCA_035496015.1 Terriglobales bacterium
CTCTACGACGAGCGCCAATATTCTTTCCTTTACTGCGTCGGCCCCGCTTGCGGGAGCCGCGGCGGGTTGCGCGGTTGTGGCTGGAAACGCGGCAGGCTGCGAAGACGTCGGAGCAACCTTGACCGACTCCATAGTTACGGGCGCTGTCACAAGAGTTGCCGCCAGGTCGGGCCGCTTTTCATAGACGAAGCGGATCACGTGCGCCAGGGTTGGGTAATCGCGCAGCTTGCGATTCTCGTCGCGTGGGATGTTGTAGATTTCGCGGATGGCCGCGAACATCTCGGCTTGTTTGACGGTGTCAACGCCCAGGTCGGCCTCCAGGTCCAGGTCCAGATCGAGCATATCTTTGGGGTAGCCGGTCTTCTCCACCACGAGCGCAAGTATTCGTTCCTTCACAGCATCAGGTTCGGCAGCCGAAGCCGCTGCAGGTTTGGGAATTGTTGCTTTAACCTGTTGTTTCACTTCCGCGAGAGAAGTGCTTGGTTTGTCAGTGGAAGGAATTGGCTTTTCAGCGGCAATATTTGGCCGCCGTTCATGCACAAACCGGATCACGTGGGCCAGAGTGGGGAAATCACGCAATTTGAGATTCTCATCCCGAGGGATGGCGTAAGCTTCGCGGATGGCGGCGAACACTTCCGCCTGCTTCACAGTGTCAACCCCAAGATCCGCCTCAAGGTCCAGGTCCAAATCGAGCATGTCAACCGGATAGCCTGTCTTTGCGGCAACCACGGTGAGCACCCGCTCCTTCACATCATCGCCCGCAGGAGCCGGCTTGAATAGCCGAACCGGCTCACTCTTCGCCGGCTTCGGCTTGGGCTCGGTTGCGGTAACAATTGGTGCAGGCGCCGGACTTGTTTCCGGCTGCTTGATTGGGGTCGCAGGAACTGGCGACAGTTTTTTGTCAACCGTCGCCACTGATACTGATACTGCGCGCGCCTCCTGAGCTGCCTTCTCAAGTTGTGCCGCCGGCCCCTGGTCGCGTACTCGCAACGTGCGGCGCACGACTTCCAGGTCTGCCGTCGGATATCCCGCTATGCGGCTGAGCCAACTGCTCCACACCCCAGGATCACTAATGCGATAAGCGTAGCCGAGCGCGCCGGGAGCCCGGTGAACTTCACCCTGAGTGTGCACCCAGCGCACCAGGGTCATGCTGATCTGCGAGCCAAAACCGGCCCCCAAGCGCAGGGCATATTCCACGGGATACATGCCGCCCTTTGACAGGTTCAAGGAGCCGAGTTCCGGATCAACCTCCTTGAAGTTGGCCACTGGCGGCACACAGCCGGTCTCCAGCGCTTTCACGGCGACTACATCTTCGATTCCTGTAGCCATCGCGTGGCCGGTGAAACCTTTCGTATTTGCGATCACAATGCGATCGGCAACATCGCCGAAGACATGACGCAGCGCAAAGATTTCGGCGGAGGCGCTGCCTCCGCGCGCGGGTGTGTAGGTTTCGTGCGAGACAAAGACCGTTCGCGGCGCGATCTCCTGGCGTCGAATGCCATGCCGCGCTTCGGCTTGCGTAATCAAGTCTTCCATCACCTGGCTGATGTGCTGCACATCCAGGCGTGTGCCGTGAAAAGCACTGTTCGCGGTCACGGAGCTCAGTACTTCGCAAATGGGCTGTAGTCCTCTCTCCCGTGCAGCTTCCGCGCTTTCGACGACCAGGGCAGCCGCACCCATGCCGACAATCATGCCGTGCCGGCGCCGGTCGAAAGGCGTAGCAGCCTCTTCAACTACTTCGTCGGTGGCTGCCGCCCCACTGGCCAGGAAGCCCGCACCAAACCACTCCAGCATGTGGTCGGAAGTGACATCGTCAGCCGAGAGCACGATCACGCGGCGGCATTTACCTGCCTGGATCCAGTTCTCCGCCAGCCCCACGGCCTGGGTCGTACTCGCGCACGCAGCATTGATCGCGGTATTGGGGCCGCGTGCGCCAATGAATTCAGCAAACTGTGAGTGCCCCATGGACAGAGTGCGGAACAGGAAGCGGCGGTCGAAGACATAAGGCTCTTTTTCAATGATGTCGCGCAGTTCTTCCGCACGCTGCTCGAGTTCCTGCTCGAGGATGGAATGGCCATTCGTCTCCGCCATGCGGCCTCGTAAATCCTCCAGCATGGCGAGTTGCTCGCGGCGCGCGTGATCCCTGTGGTAGCGGGATATCTCGTCGGCAAACGAATCGTAACCCGGAAAAGCGGAGGCGAAAATTACCCCGGTGTCGTCGCGCAGAGCATCAGGCAAGGCCCAGTGATCAGGCAACTTTGTGCCTTTGCTGGTGGTTTTGTAGCGCATGACCAGGGGAATGCCGGCGTCACGCAACGCATCAATGCCCGCGGCGATAGCCAGCTGGGTTACGCGGTCCAGAGCGGCCAAACGCTCGGCGGTAACCCCAAACTCATTCTCTAGATCAAAGGCGCGGCCGCGGCCGGCCAGCTTGATAACGTCCGCGACATTATTAATGGTCTCGAAGGTGGGCCCGCCGTTGTCGCTTTTCACCAGCCGCGTGATGTGCTTGTCGAGCATGGCACGGCGAAGCTGGCCGGGAACGACGTCAATAAACTGATCGCCGCGCAGAATGCGCCCAATGTTGCCGTCGTCGAATATGTGCTCTGTTCCCGGCAAGCCCAGCGCCGCTCCCGTGATGGCTACCGGAGCGCTGCTGCGCGCCGGTTTCTGCCAGCCGTATATTTGCCAGCCGCGCTCCAGCACCTCGGCAAACATCCGGCCGAGTTCCATGTAGCTATCCCCATTTACTGGCGCTGCGGGGACGGCTCCTGCGGAAGGCGCGTGCGGTGTGGGTTTAGGAATTTCCGCCGCCGCTGGAACCGAAGCAGACGTCACGGGTTGTTCTGCAACGCCCCGGCCAAGACCTGCGGCATAAAGCCCGCACAGCGCCTGGTTAAATGATGGAACATCACCGAACTTGGGATGATTGGTGAAAAGTGAAACCACATCCCCGCGGCCGCCGAGCACGTCTTCAGCAAATCCCTGCAGCGCCTTCTTCGGCCCCACTTCCACGAACACACGGGCTCCAGCGTCGTAGAGCGTGCGCAGCCCCTTGATGAATTGCACGGGAGAAGCCACCTGCTGCGCGAGTATGTCGAGCATCCGGGGCACAACATCCGAACCCGTGGGATAGAACTGGCCGTTCAGGTTGGCAATGATTGGAATTCGCGGTGACTGCAGATGCAGACGCTCCAGCACCCGCCGCAGGGGCTCACTGGCAGGAGCGACAATCGAGGTATGAAAAGCGTGGCTGACCGGCAAAGCGGCCACTTCGTAGCCGGCCTTCTGGAAAGCTTCCATGGCCTGCTCCACCGCCTGGCTGGCGCCGCCCACCACCCCCTGGCTTTCGCTGTTGATATTCGCAACCACAACGTAGCCGTCAATGGTTTTCACAATCCGCTCGATTTCGGCGAGGGGCGCGAACACGGCAGCCATGCGCCCGTTGTCCTTGAGCGAAACACGAGTCATTTCCCGGCCACGGGCGCTTACCGCTTCCAGGGCATCCTCGAAGGGAATCGCGCCGGAGGCAATTAGGGCCCCGTATTCGCCCAAGCTGTGCCCCATTGTGAAGTCGGGCGCAATGCCGTAAGCCGCGAGCAGGCGAGTTAGTGCCATGTCGCTCGCCAGCACGGCGGGCTGGGTTATGGCAGTCTGGCGCAGGTCATCTTCGGCCTTGGCCACAGCGGCTGCATCAGTGGAATTAATAAAGATGAAGTGGCTGAGCGGCTTGCCCAGCAGCGGCGTCATAACGCGATCTGCTTCGGCAAAGGTTTCGGCGACAATCGGCTCGGTGGCACACAATGGCTGCAGCATGTTCACGTACTGCGAGCCCTGGCCGGTGTAAAGGAACGCGACTTTGGGCGCCGGACCGTGGCCGCGGAAAATGCCCTGCGCGCGCATAGCCTTCCAAACAGGCGCCTGGTTAACCGCAAGCGCCTTGAGCGCGCTGCCGGCTTTGACTGTCAGATCCCTGGCATCGACATAGTCAATCGCCAGACGTTCGGGCGCGCGCAGATTCGCCTCCGCCGGGGGCTCTGGCGCGGGCGCTCGACCTGCTTCCGCTTCCTGTTGGACGGAGCGCAGGCGCTCACTGAGCAGTGCTTCCGAAGGGGCGCCGATGACCAGCGCGCCGCGTAATGGTGGCTTGTAAGGAGCTACAGAACCGCGGGGCCCGTCCTTCGCGTGCATCACCGGCGCATTTACCCGCTCGGAGGAAATCTCGCCCACCGCCACTGACCGCTTCCCGCTCCCGGTCAGCCTGTGGGGAATGTATTCCTCCAGCACAGCGTGAAAATTGGTGCCGCCAAAGCCGAAGGCGCTCAGGCCAGCGCGCCGCACGGTGTCTTTTGGAACCGTCCATTGGGTCAGCTGAGTGTTCACGCGAACGGGAGAATGAGCGAAGTCAATATCGGGATTGCGGCGCTCGCAATTCACGCTCGGCGGCAGCACTCTGTCGCGTAGCGCCAGCACAGTTTTCAGTAAACCGGCAGCGCCGGCGGCACCTTTGAGGTGCCCGATGTTGGATTTGACTGAACCCAGCGCCACCGATTCAGGCGGAAGATGGAAGCCGCTTAGCACATCCACCAGGCTCTGCACTTCGACCACGTCGCCGACACGAGTGGAGGTTCCATGCCCTTCGACGTAAGTGGCGGTCGCGGGAGACAGGCCGGCGTTCTGCCAGGCGCGCTCAACCGCCAACTTCTGGCCGATAGGATTGGGAGCCGTAATCCCCTTCCCTTTTCCATCGCTGGAGCCTCCCATACCGCGGAGCACCGCGTAGATCTTATCGCCCTCGCGTTCAGCATCGGCCAGACGCTTGAGCAAGAAGATGGCAGCGCCTTCGCCCATCACGAATCCGTCGGCGCCTTCCGCGTAAGGACGAGTGCCGGTGGCCGAGAGGGCCCCGATCTTGCAGAACTTCACAAAGGTGGAGGCGCCCATGTTACGGTCAATGCCGCCGGTTATAGCGGCGTCGAAATCGTTCTCCACCAGCCCTTCGACCGCGGAACTGATGGCTGCCATCGCCGAGGCGCAAGCGGCATCTACAACGTAATTGGGGCCGTGAAAGTTGTAGATATTCGCAATGCGGCCGGCAATGCAGTTCGCGAGCTCGCCGGGCATGCTGTCTTCCGTAATTTCGGGCAGGCGCTTCCCCATTCGCGCATGCAATTCGCGGGTAATGTCGCGCCGCACAGCTTCGGGCAGGGCGGCAAAAGTATTGCTTTCCTCGAGCTCGCGGGCGTATTCCGGAAAGTAAACGCGCAATGCCGTCATATAGTGCTTCTCTCCGGCCATGGCATTACCCAGGATCACGGCAGTGCGCTCCAGATCCAGCGGCCGTTTGGGATAGCCGTAATCCTCCAATGCTTCACGGGTACAAGCGATAGCCCATTTCTGCGCCACGTCCATGGCATCCACCACCCGCGGCGGAACTGCCAGGCGCCACTTCATGGGCTGCCAGGGGTACTCGCGCACCCAGCCCCCGATCTTGGAATAGGTCTTATCCGGGGCGCTGGGATCGGAATCGTAATAAAGCGACGGGTCCCAGCGATCGCGCTGAACCTCGCTGATGCAGTAACGGCCGCTCTTCACGTTCTCCCAGAAGGCAGCAACATTGGGTGCGTCGGGCAGAACGGCGCCTGCACCGACAATCGCGATGGCCCGGTTTGCTGTGTTTTCCATGATTGCGCTCCCGCACTATCAAGTGACATCTGGCGTCAGGATCAGCCGGATGCCGGTCATACTTAATAAGAACTCACGCCGCCCGAGCAGCACTCTGTGCCGCGCGGTTGTACAAGACATCTGCCATGAAATCCATGTCTGCAATAAATCCCGCCTGCGCGCGATGAATGGCGGGCAGTTGCATGCTTGCCTCGAACGCAGCGGCTTCGCCGTCGCTCACGGCGCCGGCGCCGATTACGAGGCGCAGACCTTCTTCTGCAACTTTCAGGGCAGCTTCACGGGCGAATACCCGGCTCAGAGCAGCCAGC
>DATJFA010000352.1:0-2523 GCA_035496015.1 Terriglobales bacterium
GGATCATCCGGCGCCGCCGGCGTGGCGTGGCTGCCCATGCTCAGCCCGCGCAGCAGATCGTTGGCGAACATGAACTTCCCATCCGCTGGCACCACCATGATCTGCAGCTTGTCCGAAAGCTTCTCTGCAATGATCTTGTTGATGAGCAGCGGATTCTGCTTCAATACTGCGCCTTCGCTCTGCATGCGCTGCGTATCCGCCGCGGCCGTCACCCGAATGCGCTCCGCTTCCGCCTCGGCCAGCAGTTTGCGCCGCTCCATTTCCGCCTTGCTGTCTATCACTTTGGCCTGCGCGTTCGCCTCCGCGCCCTGCACCGTCGCTTCCTTCCGCGCCTGTGACTCCAGCCGGGTCTGCTCGATCTGCTGCTTTTTCAGCGGCAGCAGGTACTTCATCGCATCGGCCTCGCCCTTAGCCTGTAATACACGCACCTGTGCCTGACCTTCCGCCTGTTTCACCTGCTGCGCCTTCGTCGCCTCCGCCTCCAGTTCCGCAATTCGCACCTGCTTTTGCTGAATCTCCGTTTCCACTCCCATGCGGTCGTTCTGCTGCTCCTTCAGCAACAGGTCTTCCAGGCCCTTGGCGTACTCCGGCGGCAGCTGGATGTCGCGCAGCATTACCTCCTTCACCACGATTCCATCCGCCTCCAGCTTGCGCGTTATCGCTTCCGCAGCCCGCCGCCGCACCTCTTCGCGCTTGCTGGCGAAAACTTCGCGGACGGTGTAGTTGGGCACTAGTTCGCGCCACGTGCTGGCCACTACCGGTGGCACCAATTCCTTCTCCACCGGTTGCGGAAGATTGTTCAGGATGTAATCCAGCCGGCCCGAATCCAGCCGATAACGCACCGTGATGGCCAGCCCCAGCGTCAGCCCTTCCTTGGCCTGCACTTTCATTAACTCGGGCGCACCCACAGCAGCTGCTGGTTTGGCTGCTATCGCGTGGTCCTCCATGCCTCCCGTGGTGAACAGCTGGTCACGCGTATCGAACAACACCACCTTGTCAACCAACGGCCGCACTACGTGCGCTCCGGGATAGAGCGTTCCCGCCAGCGTGCCTGAAAGTTGGCTCACGCGCACACCGCCCATGCCCGCCGGCACCACCACCAGGCTCATGGCTATCAAAATGGGCGCCCAGGCCAGAACCACCAGCGCCACTCCTACCCGCCAGCGCACTTCGCGTTCTTCCGGCGCCGTCTGCCCCGGCTGCAGTTGCGCCAGTGTCCGCCGCGCCATCGCCATCATGTAAACGTCATATCCCAGGACTGCCGCCGCTGACCCGAACATCGCAATCCCAATCGCCATCAGCAAATACTTAATCAGCAACATACTCTTCCTCCCTCCGCCTCTGTTCTGACCTCTGCGCGTGGGCGCGCGCGAACATCAGCCGGAACATCCCGCCCACCACCACTTCTTCCACTAGCAGCCCGATGGCTACCGAGAATCCCACTCCCGCCACCGCGAACACCGCCATCATTACGTTCTCCATTGCGTCCTCGCTTACTGGCCTGCCGCGGGTTGCGCCGCGGCCGAAGCCTGCATCGTTGCCGCTCCGCTGCCAAACACCCGCGCCGTATCTGCATCGCGCTCGGCGTGGATCTCCACCAGGTCGCCGACCCGCACCAGCTCAAAGAACTGCGCAATGTCGCGATTGCTCATGCGAATGCACCCGTGCGAAGCTGCGCGCCCAATGGAGCGCGGTTCATTGGTGCCGTGGATTCCGTAGCCTTTGCGGTTCAAGCCCACCCAGCGCGTTCCGATGGGACTCTCTTCGCTCGCCGCAATCACCACGTGCGGGTGGTAGTAGGTGGGATTGGTGATGCGGTTGATGATGGCAAACTCGCCGCTCGGGCTGGGGCTGAGGGACGACCCCACGGCCACGCGGTAAACCTTCACCACCTTGCCGTCTTCCAGCAGCGCCAGCTTGCGGTCAGGAATGCTGACCAGCACCACGCGCTTCGAACTCGGCGTGGCATTCGTCCAGGTCGCCACCTTCGACTCCGGCGTCATCATCGGCGCAGCTGTCGGCATCGTCTGCGACGAGCCCGGCACCATCATCAGCGCCATCAGACTCAGGAAGATGAGTGCCTTTTCTGCTGCTTTCTTCAGTTGCCGCCGGCTGATCTCTCGCATTGTCGCCACCTCGCTGCTGACCTGCGCCAGCACAGGTGGCAACCCCATTGCCGTTCACATATTACTGAAGAGGAAGGACTTACAGTCGAGGTGTTTCACTCGAACGTGTGCTAACCAACACGCCGTGTCACCCTGGCCACAAACGCTTGCGATGCTTGTGTAGGCACGGGCTCGTGCGGGCGGTCGAAGACGTTATCTCGACGGCCTTACGAGGGCGTCATCCTGAGGCGCTTCAGCGCCGAAGGATCTCGCGGGCACCACCATGGAGTTTTGCTTTGCACTGTCAATTTGCCCTTGCGAAAAAGAGAAGACTTTGTGATGCTCCCTGGCCCGAATCGTTCCGCAGGAGGCCTCCTCGTCGAGACCCTTCAGGGCCTAAGCATTTTGCATAGAATTA
>DATJFA010000353.1:0-8855 GCA_035496015.1 Terriglobales bacterium
TTCGTTCACCCACGTGTTGAGTGCTGCCGGACTGCATGCCTCGCGCCCGTTCCTGCGCATCATCTTGCCGCCGGGAATTTCCTTCTACACCTTCCAGGAAGTTGCCTACGTGGTGGACGTTTATAAAGGCAAGGTCAAGGCAGCAGAGCGCTTCGTTGATTACGCGCTTTTCATCAGCCTGTTCCCGCACCTGATTGCCGGACCGATCCAGCGTCCCAACCACCTGCTGCCGCAAGTTCAGGGCACACGCACTTTCCGCTCCGACCAGTTCTTCGACGGCATCATGCTCATACTGCTGGGACTGTTCCGTAAGTGCGTCATAGCCGACAACTGCGCCCTGTTAGCAGATGCCGTGTTCTCCGGCAGCTTCGGAAAACCGGATCTGTTCCTCGCGGCCATTGGAGCCTATGCTTTTGCCTGGCAAATCTATGGCGATTTCAGTGGCTACAGCGACATCGCCCGCGGCAGTGCGCAACTGCTGGGATTCCACTTTATGGTCAATTTCCGCCAGCCCTATCTGGCCACTTCCCTGCGCGACTTCTGGCGTAGATGGCATATCAGCCTGAGCACCTGGCTGCGCGATTATCTCTATATTCCCCTGGGCGGAAGCGCGGAAAAGGGGTATCGGACCTATCGCAATCTGCTCATCACCATGCTGCTGGGCGGGTTATGGCACGGAGCCAATTGGACATTTGTGATCTGGGGCTGGCTGCACGGCGCGGTGCTGGCGCTGGAGCGTTATCTGAACGAGCACATCAAGGCCCTGCAGAGCATTCCCAATCTTAAGGGCATGCGCACCTGGACCCAGCGCATCGTGATTTTTCACCTGGTTTGCCTGGGATGGATCTTCTTCCGGGCCGACTCGCTGGCCTCGGCGGTTGATCTGCTGCGGGGATTGGGCACTCTCTCCTGGCATCCCGAATATTTCATCGCTTTCAAGCTTTTGGCACTGTTTGCGGTGCCCTTGTTCCTGGTTGACTTGTATCTGGAACACACCCGGGAGGAGTACCCGTTGGAGCACAGCGCGCCCATACCCCGCATAGCATTTGCGGTAAGCGCGCTGGCATTGATCGCATTCTTTTCGGCAAATCAGGCTCATGCGTTCATCTATTTTCAGTTCTAAAACTCCGGCCAAGGTTCACATCGTGCTCGTTCTAGCACTGTGCGCGCTCTTCTGCCTCAGTATCGAGGTGGTTACCGCATACTTTTTTGGCAGGGTGAGCCGCATCGAGAGCCGCCGAGAGGGCGAATACCGCCTGGCCATGACAGTGCGCTCGGGCAAACCGCAAGGCAAGGTGTCCGTGCTGGTGGTTGGCAATTCACTGTTGCTGCACGGCGTGGACTTCCCGGAATTGCAGCGCGAATTGGGACCGGAAGTGGAGCTTCACCGGGTGGTCTTCGAGGACACCTCCTATCTGGACTGGTTTTATGGCCTGAACCACATTTTTCGGCAGGGCGCCCGTCCGGATGTGGTGGTGCTGCTGCTCTCACCAGTCCAACTCACCGACGACGTGTCAGAAGGGGATTACGGTGCGCATATGCTGGTAGACCACCGGGATATTCTCTCCTATGCCCGGGACGTGGGCGCGGACCGCAACCGGACCAGCGTGCTGGCCCTCGATAATTTGAGCTTCTTTTTTGGAACGCGCACCGAGATTCGCACTTGGATTCTGGGCAAGCTTCTGCCCGATCTTCCCCGCCTCACGCGCTACTTCCGAGGCAACTCAGATGCTCCCGCGTACTCCGTTCCAGTTGAGGTTGCCACCAGCCGCCTTGCGCGCTTGCGCGCGACCTGCGGCCGTTACGGAGCCGCTTTTGTGCTGACAGTGCCGCCTACCAGAACGGATTCTCCCGCCGACACCCGGGTAGTGGAAACAGCGGGCGCCGCCCAGGGTGTGCCTGTGCTGGTCCCGGTAGACGAGGGCGTGCTTCCGCAAAGCGATTATGCTGACCTGGTGCACCTGAACCCCCATGGCGCTGCCAGGTTCACGCCATTGTTCGCCGGCAGGTTACGGCAATTCGTCAGCGGAAGCGTCACGGCGCAAGCAGCTACTGCGCCACGAATGGAACCCGCGGCTTCCCTGCGCGTCACTGCCAGGGAAACAGCGGGAGGACAATTAACAAGGGCTTCAAATACACGCAAATAGTGAACTTCGTGATTCGGGCGTGCGGCTAGTCTGGAATCAGTGTTCTAATCTGCCGTTGAAGACTTCTTCGTAGGTCTCCATCAAAATGCGGGCACGCGATTGCGGCGAGTAGCGCGAAGCGATTAGTTCGCGGCCATTAAGCGTGATGTTCTTACGCAAGCTGGCATCCGTAAACAGTCTCTGAAGAGCCTGAGCCATGGCCCGGGGATCCCCCGGGGGAACCAGTAGGGCAGACTTTTTGTCCTCTACCATCTCTGGGACCCCCCCAACCGCGGTTGCCACCGTGGGGACACCGGCGGCGAGTGCTTCCAGCAGCACGTTAGGCGAGCCCTCGCTGGTGGATGAGATGGCCAGCACATCCGCGGCCCGGTAGTAAGGCCGCATGTCGTGGACATGGCCCGGCAGAGTTACGTTTTCCCGTAAGTGCAAACTGCGCGCGCGCTCCTCAATACGCGACTTCTCTGGGCCATCCCCCGCGATAATGAGCCGGATCCGCGCACCGGGTGTGAGATCGCGCAGTTGCGCCACGGCTGCGACCACATCGGTAAACGCCTTCTCGCGGGAGAGGCGGCCGACAGCGAGGATGGTGCGCTCTCCGTCCCGCGTCCCAGATTCAGCGCAAGCAGCTGGGGACTCAGCGTGATTTTGCGGAACAGCGTTTATCCAATCCTCCGCGATAGCGTTGTAGACCACGGAAATGCGCGATGGCGGCACTCCGATATTTCGGAGCTGTTGCGCGAACGGCTCACACACGGTGATGATCTGAGAAGGCAGGCGCAAGGACCATCTATCCAATTGGTTGTAAACCAGCGTCCTTCTGGCATCTCGGGTATAGCCATGATGGAAAGCGATCCAGGAGCAGCTTCGCCAAACTCCCGAAAGGCGCACCAGAAAATGCGACTTTACGTGGTGGGTTTCAATGATGTGCGGCCGAATCTTTTTCACCAGATCGCGCAATGCGGGGAGGACTCTTAGATCAAACGGAAACCGCTCATGGATGGGTTCCATCTCCGAGCCGAGCTCACGCGCCGCGGCAAACAAGCGGTTGATGCCTGCCTTTGCGCCGGAGGAACGTACAAAGCCTGCCAGGGTGATTGCCGGCGCCGCATCCGTGCTGCGGGAAACCGCACGAAATTCCAGAACATTTCTCGCCGGGCCGGAGACATTCTCACCCTCCAAAAGAATAAGTACGCGAAGCGGCCGCGGTTGCGAGCGGTTATCCATGACGCTGCGCCAGCAAATCGCGATGCACGCGGTAAAGGGACTCGCCCAGGGCGGCCCAGTCGTAGCGAGCCGCTACGAGTTCACGGCCGCGGGCGGAAAGCTGGCGCCACAGAGCCGGCGAGCCGTGAAGGCGAGACACGGCGGCTGCGATTTCATCCGGAGTGTCAGCGACAAGAAAATCCTGCCCTGGCTGGACCTCCAATCCTTCCGCGCCGATGCGGCTGGCCACCACCGGCACACCGGCGGCCATGGCCTCCAGAATCTTCAGGCGCGTGCCTCCCGCAATGCGCAAGGGCGCCACCGCCACCAGCGCTTTGCGGTAGTAGGGCCGGACATCTTCCACGGTGCCGGTCACGGTCACCCCCGGCACTTGCGCCAGTTTGCGCACCGCCGACACCGGCCTGGAACCCACGATGACGAATTGCAATCCGGGAGCCGCAGCATGAATCTTCGGCCAGACCTCACGCCCAAAGTAAGAGGCGGCATCAACGTTGGGGTGAAAGTCCATAGACCCGACAAAGACGACGCTGGCGCGTTCATTCTCGGTGGCGTCCGATTGTTCCGCGTAGAACCCCACGTCTACCCCGTTTTCGATAACTTGGGCATTTATCTGTGGGACCATACCGCGAAGCAGCTGCAGGTCGCGGTCACTGACCATGACGTGAGCGTCGCAATCCATCAGGAACTTCTGCTCGGCAGCGCGCAGTAGGCCCGACGTTCTTCTGGCGTAGATATTCTGCAGCCGATTCGGAGCATGTTCGCTGAAGCGTGCCATGCGGTTCGACTCCACATCGTGCCAGTCGCAGACAACCAGAGGACATGACGGCGCGGAGCGAATTATGGGCAAGTAGCCGGCCAGATGAATACCTTCGATCTGCACGATGTCGAAAGAATGCTCGTTTAGCAGACGACGCAACTCGCCGGCGACTTTTTGATCGTGGTAGTTCAGGATGCTGAGAGGCGTGGGACCAACAAAGCCGCGCACCAGGTTCCATGCAGAGTATCGGCCGTTTTGGGGCACCAGCCGAATGGCTTCTGGCTGCAGATTCAATCCGTTTCCTGACTGCGGCAGCGAATCGAACTCTTGTGGCTGGCAGATTCCCAGGAAGGTAAGCGAGGCGCGAGAAGCCAAAGCGCGCAAAAGATAATAGTCGCGAATACGGGCGCCGCTGTCGGCGGGCCAAAAAATCCTGGGCGAAAAGAAAAGAATACGCATGCTGGCGGTTGCACTGTTCGCGGACCCGGCGGGTGTGCCGGCTGAAGTCATTCTACCTGCCCCGCAAAGCGGCTCACTCTCTCCTACTCGCCCGGATTCTCCGAAGCCGGCGCCAGTACTCCTGCCGAATTGTCTTCCAGAGTGCGCGCAAACAGCACCAATTCCACTCGCGACGACATACCTAATTTCTCAAAAATGTGGAACAGGTAATTTTTTATAGTGTGTTCGCTGAGTTTGAGCTGCTGGGCTATTTCGCGGTTGGATAAACCTTCCGAAACCAATTGCGCCACTTGCTGTTCGCGCTTGGACAATGGAACTTTGCCGCTGGCTTCAACCAGGCGCGGGGGAGCCACGCGGGCAAAAGCATCCAACACTGATTCCAGCTGGACGCTGTTGGCCCAAATTTGGCCGGCATGCACCGCCTCGATGCAGCGGCACAAAGAGTTGAGCGAATCTTCGCGGCAGAAAATCCCCTTTGCCCCAGCTCGGAAAGCATCAATTACCAGCCCGGGCTCGGCGGAGTCCAACAGCAGAATGGTGCGAATCTCTGTGGATTGGGCGCGCAACTCTCGAACCGCCGCAAAACCTGACAGAGACCCGTCCTGCAGGCTGGCGCTAATGAGCGCTACGGTGGGACGGTTGGTTCTGGCTCCCAGCAATATCTGCTCGGAGTTGGTGGCGCGGGCCACTACCTGTATGCGCCGATAGCGCTGCAGGGCCGTGATTAACAGCTGACAATTCATCCGGTTCCCGTCGGCTACCAGCAAGCGGACGGTAGAGGAGCGGAAATTCCTCGATTCCGAGCTGCGGTTTGTGGCTCGTCTCTCTGGCATCGTACGTAAAATTAACAACTTACAGGGATATAGGGGGAATGCCTGAAACGCCTCTAGTGGATATCGTCAATGCCTTCACGGGGGCATTGCTGCTTCCCATCTATCACCTAAGAGGAATCAGGCTCGATTCTTGTAACCCCCCATTTTTATTCAGGCTCATGCCCAATAACAGAGAAATACTTCTCATAACCAGTACCGTCTAAAGTGTGGTTAACAATACCATGCTTTATACCCTGCTTGGAAGTACTAATTTAGCTAGAGAGGCGTAGGGCAGGGCTACAGAGTAGTTCCTTTCCTTGAAGCTGAACGTGGTTCACGTAACATGCTTGTATCCCGGGTCCCTGCCGGCGAGAACGGCATATTCAGTGGAACGCCGAAAATCAACACGCTTCCGATTGCGCTGTGAAGTCACGTGCATCTGGCACGACCGCCACGGTGTGGCCAACACCATCATCGGTGTTGCCCAAGACATTAGCGCAGGGGGCTTGTTCATTACTTCGCCGGGTTGGCCCTGGGTTGGAACCTTTGCAACGGTCGATATTCAACTGCCCAGCCGTGGTCCCTTTGCCCAGCAGCTGCAACTGCATGGCAATGGGCGGGTGGTGAGGGTGGTTCAGGATGGAGCCAAGAGCGGTTTTGCCATTGCCGGAAAGCCTGGATGGACGATTACCCGGGAACGCAAGGCCGCGGCAGCAACACCTGTAAGTCGCTAAGTTGCAGTGGTTTAACTGGTAAATGCTGGACTAACTGAGAGGGCGGAGCTGTGCTCGCACCAGGATTGCAAGCGAATTCTGCCCTGCCCCTAAAACGGCCTAAGCACGGGACTGGAGATTTAGCGTGAGCAAGAACTTCGAATTGCTGCGACAAGCAGGCATTAATGCCGACAACGGCAACGCTCTGGCGTCGCCGCGCCGGGAAATTCTGGTGCCGGAACCGGTACCGGTGAACCCCCTTCCCCGAGCGCGCGAGAAGAGCGGGGCAGAGTGGCTACGGGCCTTGGAAGTCCTGCGTAAACACTGGCATCTTTCTGCGCTATTTGCCGCGGCGGTCATCTGCTCCGTGATCGTGGTGACTTTCAGTATCAAACCGGTTTACGCTCCCGTAGCCCAACTGGAAGTGGATCCGCCCGGCGAGACCTTCTCCCTCGACGGAGGCAACCAGGGCTACAGTGATTCGGAATATCTGGAAACCCAAGCCAAGAACCTGAAAAGTGACAGCCTGGCTGTGAATGTAATTCGACGGCTGCATCTGGACCAGAATCCGGCTTTTGTGCGCAGCGCCGAGCCCCGGCAAACGGCCGCAACTGATCCCGTCAGTTATCAGCTGTCGCCGGCAGAAAACTCTGCCCTGGGAGCTTTCCGGGCGCATTTCACAGTGAAGCGGGATACCGCCAGCCGCCTGATCGCGGTGAGTTTTGCCAGCACCGATCCGAAACTGGCGGCGCTGGTAACCAACACTGCGGTGGACACCTTCATTGACGACACTTACCGGGACCGCCACGACGCCATCATGCGCTCTTCGGCATGGCTGGCCCGGCAACTGGACGATATTCGCACGCGCATGGAAGAGTCCAACCGCGTCCTGGCGGATTATCAAAAGTCCATCGGCGTGGCCGACGTGGACGACAACAAGAGCACGTTCACGGAAGAGATGGGAGAACTGAACCGGCAACTGACGCAGGCCCAGGCCGATCGCATTCAGCTGGAGGCTCTGCTGCGCAGCGTGCAGGCGGGGAGCCCGGATGTTCTGCCGGAAATCCGCAACAATCCCGTGGTTCAGCAATTGAGCACACAGCTGGCGCAGGTGCGGGCGTCGCTTTCACAGGCGCGGGTCATCTACGGAGTAAACCATCCCAAGGTAAAAGAACTGCAAAATCAAGCTAACGAGCTGCAGTCACAGCTGGAAGCGCAGAAGACAGCAGTACTGGGCTCGATCCGCAGCAGTTATGCGGCAGCCCGGGCCCGCGAGCAGTTGATGAATTCGGAGATTAAAGGTACCAGCGACCAGCTGAGCCAAATGGCCCGCTACAACGCGCTCAAGAAAGAAGCGCAGGCCAATTCCGACCTGTACAACAACCTGTATGCGCGAGTGAAAGAGGCGGGAATCGCGGCTGCGTCCAAAACCAGCAATCTGCGCATGGCAGATCAGGCGCGGGTGTTGGATTCTCCAAGCTATCCCAACCGGCCCTTGGACATTGGTTTGGGTATTCTGGTCGCTCTGGCCGGCGGCATTGGACTGGCGTTTGTGCGCGAGCAGTTCGACACCCGGCTGTTTACGCCCGAAGATGTGCGCGATTGGATTGGCACGTCCAATGTGGCGATTGTGCCGCTGTTCTTCGGCAGCAACGGGCAGCCGCTTCCTCCTGGCCAATCGCGCTCCGCGATTGCAGCCGGCGCCTCCGGAAACGGCAAACTTGCTCCCGGTGTCCGCTTCCTGCTGGACCGGCCGCATTCTCCTGAGGCGGAAGCCCTGCGCTCCCTTTACACATCGGTCATGCTCTCCCGCCCGGGCAATCCGCCGCAGGTGGTGCTGGTGGTGTCCTCATTCCCAGGTGAAGGCAAGACCACAGTGGCAGTAAACCTGGCGATGGCCATGGCTCAGCACGGCACAACCTGCCTGGTAGACGCCGACCTGCGGCGCGGAAGAGTGGCTTCCGCCTTCGGAATGAGCAGCGAAGTGGGCCTGAGCGATGTTCTGAACGGTACCAACACTCTGGAGCAGGCCATGGTTTCAGTGGCCAGCGTGCCCAATCTGAACGTGATTCCGGCCCACGCCGGCAGCGTACAAGCGGGCCAACTGGTGTGCTCCGACTCCATGCGAAACCTGCTCGAAGAACTGCGGCAGAGGTTCCAATTTGTGGTGGTGGATTCTGCTCCTATCCTTCCCTTCGCTGACGGCCGCGCCCTGTCCAATCTGGCGGACGGACTGATTTTCGTGGGCCGTTCGGGAATGACCACCAAGGATGTGGTGCTGCGGAGCCTGGAATTGCTGCGCGAAGTGCACTCCGCCCCGGTGCTGGAGTTTGTGCTGAACGCGGCCGATCTTAACGCGCCCCAGTACCGCTACTACCAATACGCATACGACTACTATCAACCGGCGGCCAAGTAACCCTTTTATGTCTATTTTGAGCACACCTCAACTGCAGCAACGATCGATGGACCGCGGAGAGCTGAATTCAGCCTTTTTGCGCTATCGCACGTGGCTGATTATCGCCTCCCAGGTTGTTCTCATCATCTCCTGCTATTACTGCAGTTTCGGTTTGCGTCTGGACTGGCCGCTGAATCACGCCGATGACCTGGTATTTTGGCGGACGCTTCCTCTGATACTGGTGGTCAAGCTCCTGATCTTCCATCGCTTCGGCCTGCTTCGCGGCTGGTGGCGATACGTGGGCATGAGCGATGTGCTGAACATCGCAGAAGCAGCCGGACTGAGCGC
>DATJFA010000354.1:0-4175 GCA_035496015.1 Terriglobales bacterium
AGCCGCGGCAGGGCCTGGCTGTCGAGACCAATTCGGAGTCACCGGCCGGGGCAGGAATTGCCGGCTCATCGGCGCTGATGATCGCCACCACGGCCGCGCTGGCCCGCTTCACGGACCGCAAGCTATCGCTCGAAGAAATGCGAGTTCTAGCACAGAACGTGGAAGCGCAGCTCATCAATGTGCCCACGGGCTGCCAGGACTATTACCCGGCCCTGTACGGCGGCGTAAGCGCCATTGAGCTGGCGCCCGATGGCATCCACCGCCGCGCCATTCCAGTGCCGCCGGAAGAGGTGGAAGAACGGTTTGTTCTGGCCTACACGGGCGCGCCGCGGCAGTCCGGAATCAACAACTGGGAAGTCTTCAAAGCGCACATTGACGGCGACCGCAAAGTGCTGCGCAACTTCGAGAAGATTACTGAAATTGCCTGCGCCATGAGGGCGGCGCTGGCTCGGCCGGACTGGAACGAGGTAGGCCGCCTGCTGAGGGAAGAGTGGAAGCTGCGGCGCACCAACGCCCCGGGGATTTCTACTCCGTTGGTTGACAAGCTGATTGCCGCCGCTCGGCGTAATGGCGGCATTGCCGCCAAGGTGTGTGGAGCGGGGGGCGGCGGCTGCGTGGTGTTTTTTGTGGAGAAGGGCGCTAAGGGGCGCGTAGCCGAGGCTTTGGCGGCCAGCGGGGGCCGCGTGCTGCCGTTTCGCGTGGCCCGCGAAGGCCTAACTGTTAGCGAAGTCCGGGCCTCAAGTTAATTCTCTTAAGGTGGTTTTACAGGCTCACGGCAGCCATCTCCGGAGCTATAATCGCATCAGACCCGACTGGGGTGGTTTGTCATGGTTGCCCGGCGTATCGCGGCTTTGCTGCTGGTTGTGCCCCTCCTGCTGGCGAACGCCTGGGCGAACACCAAAGACCAGAGTAGCCAGCCTTCCGGTCATCTCACCAAAGAACAACGGTTGGAAATCATTCGCGGGCTAAGCGCCGAGTTGTGCTTTGCACGGGTGGTTTTCCCCATTGGCAAAAAGGGGCTGGTGTTAAAGGACGGCAAGGTGGTTTCGCCCACTCCGGATGATATGCGGCAGCTTCTGGCTGAGTGGGGCCCTGCGGTCAAACCTGGCGACCGGGCGCAGATCACCAACGTTGCCATCAAGGGCGACAGCATTCGTTTTGAAATCAACGGGGGACCGATCAAAAAGCAGAAATGGTATCAGCGCATTGAAGTGGGCGGCATGGGAGGCATGACCCCGATTTCGCCCAACTCCAATCCCAATACCAACCCGCGTGGCTCGTATGTTGACTTGGCTTTCGACGGGCACATTCCGCCGCTTACGCCGCAGCAGGTCAAGGACATGCTGGGACCGGTCCTGGATTTCAGCGCCCATTCCGCCGCTGAGGCATATATGGCCACTCTGCCTCCCAAGGTTCGGGATGCCATCAAAGACCACAAAGTACTCGTGGGCATGAACCGGGAGATGGTGACCTATGCCAAGGGCCGCGCGCCGCAGAAAACCCGCGAGCGCGACGGCAACGTTGCTTACGAAGAATGGATTTATGGAGCGCCGCCGCAGGAAGTCGAGTTTGTGCGGTTCGTAGGCGACGAGGTGGTCCGGGTGGAGACCATGAAGGTGGACGGCACCAAATTGGTTGATACCCAGAAGCAGGTAGATATCAAGCAGCAGCCCACCGTGGCCCAGCAGCAGCCGCAAGCCGAGCCGGGAGCGCGGCCGCCGGGGGCGCCCACACTGCGCCGTCCGGGAGAAGACCAGCAGCCGGGCGAGGGACCGCTGCCCAAGGGCGGGACGGGGGACGACAAACCTCAGTGAGTAGTCGGTAGCTGGTAGTTGGAAGTTGGATTGCCCTGCTGGCGCATTTGACGATCTACGCTACTTTTTCCTCAGACCGAGGACGTATTTTTCCCAGCTTTACCAGCCGCGAGATGATGGCGCCGCGGGTCCTGCAGTGCACTTGAGCCATTTCATCGAAGGCAACGGCGCGATGAAATTCGTCGCATAATTGCTTGTCTTCCGCGTCGTCCCAAGCCCTGCCAGCATTGGGAGGAAGCTGCGCCTTTCGTTCTTCTCGTTGCCGAGATTCCTCCAAGACTTGTACCGCGGTGTACAAGGCCCTCGCCGTATCCGTGTTCTGGTAGACCGACTCGCTGATCAGCGGCTGGTGGCTTGTCGGGTCCAGCCCATCGGCCAGTGATTTCACGATTTGGATTGCCTTAGCGAGCTCCATGGTGGCCTCCTTCTCAATCGTAAGCTGCCGGTTGAGGAGGAATTGAGAATTTGGGGGTAAGACACAGCCTGCTACTCCCGAAAAGGGAACGGATTCTTCGGTCATCTTCCCGCGGTGACAGCTCGTGCCCGGCCGCGCAGCAGGCGCACGGCGTCACGGGTGAGGGCGCGCAGGAAGGGCCCGCCCCAGATACCTACGGAAAGCAGCCCGCCGAAAAAGATTACCGCGTGAATGCTGGCCCGGCCTTCGCGCGCCCAGTAGACGTCGCGCAGATTTAGCCACAAGGCGTATTCGTCCAGGGTGAGCGCCGCTCCCAGGCCGTAAAGGATGGCGGTAAATCTTCCCAGCCAGGTGTAGCCGCCCTGGCCGGTGCCCACCTGGAGCAACCAGCTGTAGCCGACCAGCAGAAGCAGCAGGATTCCCCACACCAGGTGATGAATGTGGCGGCCGTGCACTGAGAGGTCGTGAAAAGGGCCGAGGCCATCACGAATGGCATGGGTGAGCAGGCGCACGGCGGCAAAACCCAGAAAAAACGAGAGCGAGGCCAGGAAGATGCGCTCGCGGCGGGTCTGCCGCACGTGCTGCTCGTAAAGCGGGCGCAGGTGCCCGGAGCGGACCGCCGAAAGGATAATCCAGAGAGCGAAAGGAGTCAGGACCACGAGGGTCCATTTGATAAACGGATGCATGAAAGCCGATTTAGGCGCAAAGAGCTATTTTTCTGAGCTTAGCACGGCGTCTGAGAGAATGCAGATGTCGGGCAGATTACGAAAGCGCTCAGCGTAATCCATGCCGTAGCCGACCACGAACTTGTCGGGAATAGTGAAGCCGACGTAATCCGCCTGCATGGGCTTCTTGCGACGTGAGGGTTTGTCCAGCAACGCCACCACGCGCAGGTTCTTAGGCTGGCGATTGAGCAGCAGCTTTTTGATATAGGTGAGGGTCAGGCCGGTATCGAGAATGTCCTCGACAAGCAATACGTTCTTGCCGGCCATGGATTGCTCGACGTCTTTGGTGAGGCGCACTTCGCCAGTGGAATCCCAGCCGCCATTGGGCGTGGCCGCCGCGCTGGCAGTCTGCTGCCCGTAGCTGCAGACGCCGATGAAATCAAAGGTGGAGTCGAGCGGAACCTGGCGCGCCAAGTCGCTGAGGAAAATCGCGGCGCCCTTGAGCACGCCCACAAAGATGATGGCCTGCCCGGTGAAGTCGCGGGTAATCTGCGCCGCCATCTCGCTGACGCGCTGCTGGATCTGCTCGCGGGAGATCAAAACCTGCAGTTCTGACACGGGCATAGCATAAACGATAAAATGCTAAGTTTCGATCATCAGGTGGAGATTTGCCTATGCCGATGCCGGAGTTTAAAGAACTGGTTAATGAAGCCAAGAAAGAAATCCAGGAGATCGGCCCCGATGACTTGCGGCATATGCAAAGCGCGGCACAGGATTTCGTCCTCATTGATGTGCGCGAAAAAGAAGACGCTGCGAAGGGCATGATCCCCGGCGCCGTGCACATTTCCCGCGGCATGCTGGAGCACGACATTGACCAGGTTACGACAGATAAGGACAAGAAGGTTGTGCTTTACTGCGGGGGTGGCAGCCGCTCCGCCCTCTCTGCCTGGATGCTGAAGAAGATGGGTTTCAAAAACGCAATTTCCCTGGCCGGCGGCTACCGCGGCTGGGCCGAATCCCAGAACAAAAAAAGCTGAGTGAGGAACGATGGACCTGAAAGGCGTTAAGCTGACCTGGTTGGGACACGCCACGTTTCGCATCGAAACCGGCGGCCAAACCGTGCTGGTGGACCCCTGGGTGATGGGCAATCCGCTCTGCCCGGATAAGGAAAAGAAGGTCAAGAAAGTGGACTTAATGCTGTGCACGCATGGCCACTTCGACCATATCGGCGACGCGGTCGACCTGGCCAAGGAACATAATCCCGTGGTGGTCGGCGTATAC
>DATJFA010000355.1:0-3700 GCA_035496015.1 Terriglobales bacterium
TCCAGGGCGATGGCGTTGGCCTCGTAAATTCCCACCCAGATGGGCAACACCGAATCCCCGGCCACATCTTTGAGGATCACGATGGGCATGTTGGTCACCGGGTCCATCATCAACCCGCGAATTTTCATCT
Organism: Terriglobales bacterium; assembly: GCA_035496015.1. GTDB lineage: Bacteria > Acidobacteriota > Terriglobia > Terriglobales > Acidobacteriaceae > JAICWP01. The sequence continues at coordinate 131 of DATJFA010000355.1, forward strand.
CCACTTCCATCGTGTCCCTCCTGGCCGCCCAGAGCCCGCTTGCCTCCTACATTAGAACGCCAATGGCCGCGATTGGCTGTTTAAAAAATGGTTTACTTCGGGCGCCGTCTCAGGCGGGGCCAGTTCCCCCACCAGGCTGTTGGGAAACGCCTGGGTCACCCGCACGTTTACATAACTGCCGCTGGCGGCGTCCTCCGAGGCGGTGAAGTTTAGCACTTTATTCTGCGAAGTGCGCCCAATCCATTGCCCGCGGGCCAGGTTGCGGCCTTCCACCATTACCTCCAGCACTTCCCCGACGTGCTTCTGATTATTGCGGTTCTGAATCTGCTTCTGCTTTTCCTGCAGCACCGCCAGCCGGCGTGCTTTTTCCTGGTCGGGAATGTGATCAATGAATTTCAACGCGGGCGTGTTGGGCCGAGGCGAATACTTGAAGGAGAACACGCTGTCGTAGCCCACTTCCTCCAGTAGCGAGAGCGTCTGCTCGAAGTCTTCCTCGTTTTCGCCGGGAAAGCCCACGATGATGTCAGTGCTGATGCTGATGGGCCGCCGCGCCGCCTTCATCCAGGCAATCCGCTCCAGGTATTGCTCGCGCGTGTACAGGCGCTGCATGAGGCCGAGCACGCGACTGGAGCCGCTTTGCACCGGCAGATGCACCTGGTCGCAAAGCGCGGGTACAGCATCAATGGCCTCCACGATGTCGCGGCCAAAGTCCCGCGGGTGCGAGGTGGTGAAGCGTACCCGGCGGATACCTGGCACTTCCCCCACCGCCGCCAGCAATTCGGCAAAGCTCTTTTCTCCAGAAGGATCCCGATAGGAGTTCACGTTTTGCCCGAGCAGCTGGATTTCCGTGTACCCGGCGTCGGCCATGCGCTGCGCTTCCTGTAAAACCGAAGCCGAGGTGCGGCTGCGCTCCTTGCCGCGCGTGTAAGGCACCACGCAAAAGGCGCAGAACTTGTCGCAGCCTTCGATGATGGTAATGTAGCCGCGATGCGGGTTGCTGCGCGAGGTGAACTCGGTTTCGAAGCACTCCTCGGTTTCCCGATCGTCCAGGCCGGTCACGCGCTGCTTCCCTGCCTCGATTTGCACCAGCATCTCCGGCAAATTGCGGTAGGAAGCTGAGCCGCACACCATGGAAACATGGGGCGCGCGCTCGAAGATTTTTTCGCCTTCCTGCTGCGCCACGCAGCCGAGCACCCCAAATTTCTTGCCCTGCTGCGCCATTTTCTTGAAGTCGGCCAGGCGGTGAAAGACCTTCTGCTCGGCTTTGTCGCGGATGGAGCAGGTGTTGTAGAGGATCAATCCGGCTGCTTCTACACTTTCGACTTGGCGATAGCCCTGGGCCAGGAGCGTGCCTATGACTTTTTCCGAGTCATGGACGTTCATCTGGCAGCCGAAAGTCTCGATGTAGAAGGTCTTGTCCGGGGGCTGCGGCATCAAGCGAAAGTATAACGCAGGAGAACGAAGGCTTTTCACCACAAAGACACGAAGGAACATCTAGGAGAATTGAAAACCTTTGTGTCCTTCGTGACCTTTGTGGTGAAGGTTTTAACCAGACAGGCCGCGGACCAGCTCCAGAAACGCCATGTGCACCCGTTTGTCTTCACTCAACTCAGGATGGAAAGTGGCTGCCATGGTTTTTCCCTGGCGCACCAGCACGGGATCATTGCCCTCGCGGGCCAGAACCTCCACTTCCCTGCCCACGCGCTCGATTTTGGGGGCGCGAATAAACACCATCTCCAGCGGATCGCCGCCCAGGGTGGTTTTGCCCTGGCGGATGGAGCTGTCAATCTGTCGTCCATAGGCATTGCGACGCACGGTGATATCGAGCGCCCCTAGGCCGGGCTGATGCGGGTTTTCCACCTGATCGGCCAGCAGGATGGCTCCCGCACAGGTGCCGAAGGTTGGCTTGGCGCGTACAAACTGCTTCAGCTTTTCAAATCCCTTTTCGCCCAGCAGCTTGAGAAACGTGCTCGATTCGCCGCCAGGAATGACCAGGGCCTCGATTTCGTCCAGTTGCTCCGGCTTGCGCACCAGCACGACTTCTGCACCCAGCTCCTCCAGCCGTTTGCGGTGCGCGTCGAAATCGCCTTGTAAGGCCAGGACTCCAATCTTCATAAGAGCAGCAGTTAGCACTTAGCAATTGGCACTTGGCCAGCCACGCTCGGCGCTCGAACCGCTACCAATCTGCACGGCCAAATGCCAAGTGCTAGATGCTACTCGCGCGCCCTGGTGCGCGAGTACCTCGCCACATACTCCGGCACCTCATGCACCGCGCTGGCCTCATGCTCCACCGGCTGGCCCGGAACCAGGCTCAGCGGCAGCACGCCCGCCCACACCGGAAAATTCAGATCCTCTTCTTTGTCCTTGGGACCGCCGGTACGAATCTTCGCCGAAGCTTCCGTCAGGGGCAGCTTGAGCACGCTGGTCGCCTTCATTTCCTGTTCCGTTGGCCACCTTGCCTCGGCCCAGCGTCCGGGAACTATCTGCTCCGTGACGGCCTTCAGGGCGGCCATTTTTTCTTCGCGATCCTCGACCAGGGACGCCTTTCCCAGCACTACTACCGAGCGATAGTTCATGGAATGGCTGAAGGCAGCGCGCGCCAGCACCAGCCCGTCCAGCAGGGTGACGGTGACGCACATCCGGATTCCCTTCTCCAGGTTGCGAAGCATGCGGCTGGCCGCCGAACCGTGAATGTATAGCTGGTCGCCCACCCGGGCGTAGCCCGTAGGAATCACGTAGGGCTGGCCGTCGCTGACAAAACCCACGTGGCAAACGAAACCTTCATCGAGAATCTGGTTGATGGTTTCGCGCTCGTGCGTGCCGCGCTCGGGATGGCGGCCCAAGGTGGTGCGGGGTGTGAGCAGGTCTTCGCTGTGTGATGTCGTCATGTTTGTGAGTAGCACTCAGCAATCAGCACTCAGTATTCAGCCCTGCAAAAAAGGCTCGGGGCTGAGTGCTGAATGCTGACGGCTAACCGCTGGTTTTTACCATCCCCGCTTCTGCAGCATCTCCGATTCCGCAATCGCGGCTACCGCCAGCCCTTTCATGGCGCCGACCAGATCCTCGGAGACTTCAAGCAATACTTTAGGATCGTTGTAGTGCGTGGTGGCGCGCACGATGGCGCGGGCGCGCCGCTCTGCCTCGTCCGCCGGCGCGAAGTTGATGGAGTCCTTCATGAAAATCCCGGAGCCCACGAACACCGACTCCGCTCCCAGCTGCATTACCAGCGACGCGTCCGCCGGCGTGGCAATGCCTCCGGCCGAGAAGTTCGGCACCGGCAGCTTCCCTTCCCGCGCCACCATCCGCACCAGCTCATACGGAGCCTGCAAGTCTTTCGCGCGGGCATAGAGCTCTTCGTCGCGCAAAACAGTGAGCTCGCGCATCTCCTGCATGATCTGGCGCATGTGCTTCACCGCGTGCACCACATCGCCGGTGCCCGCCTCGCCCTTGGTGCGGATCATGGCCGCGCCCTCGGCAATGCGCCGCAGCGCTTCGCCCAGGTTGCGGGCGCCGCACACGAAGGGCACGGTGAAAGCGTGCTTATCCACGTGGTGGGCTTCGTCGGCCGGC
>DATJFA010000356.1:0-5696 GCA_035496015.1 Terriglobales bacterium
GCGGTGCGCCCGCTGGTAGACGAGGAAATTATCGACAACGTGGTCCAGGGCGCCGAAAAGCATGGCGCAGCCATCGCCGGAGTGCCGGCGGTAGACACCGTCAAGCAGGTGGAACGCAGCGCCGAGAACGCCATCATCACCGCCACCGTGCCGAGGGAACGGGTAGTGCTGGCGCAGACGCCGCAGGGATTCCGCTTCAGCGTGCTGAAGAAGGCCTTTGACGAAGCCGGCGCTGACGGCTTCATAGGCACCGATGAGGCCTCGCTGGTGGAGCGCTCCGGCCATGCGGTGGCGGTGGTGATGGGCTCGGCGCGTAATCTGAAGATCACCACGCCCGCCGACCTGGAACTGGCCGAGTTCTACATGTCGCGCCCCGCCCGCCGCGCCGCGGGATAACCCAGCATTTAGCAATTGGCACTTGGCACTTGGCCGTGCAGCGCCAAAAAAATCCAGCGGCTAAATGCTAACTGCTTGTGGGTGTAAATCCGTGGCCGGGGTTGGCCTGTGAGAATCGGATATGGCTGGGACTCGCATGAATTCCAGGCGGGCATCCCTCTAAAAATCGGCGGCGTGCAATTGCCGCATGGAAAGGGACTGGCCGGCCATTCCGATGGCGACGTGCTGTTGCATGCGCTTACCGATGCGCTGCTGGGCGCCATAGCCGCGGGCGATATCGGCACCTACTTCCCGCCATCGGATGCCAAGTGGAAGGGCGCCGATTCTGTCACCTTTATTGAGGAAGCGATGAAGCGGGTGAGGCGCGCCGGCTATGCCGTGGCCAACGTGGATTCCACCTTGATTCTGGCCGAGCCCAAAATCGGTCCGCACGCCGTGAAAATCCAGGAACGGGTGGCGGAACTGCTGAAGGTAACGCCCTCGGCGGTGGGCATTAAAGCCAAAACTCCGGAGGGCATGGGCACGGACAACGCGGCCATCGCGCATGTTGTGGTTCTGCTGATCCGGGAAAAACGCGACCAGGACCGCCGCTCCTCCGCTGCCGAGGCGGTGCCGCAACCGGAAATTGACCGGGTAGTAAACGACCTGGTAAAGGAGGTGCCGGAGCAGTCGAAAGTGGGGGGCAAAGGGAGGCGATAAGAGCCTTGGGCACGGGTGGGCAGGACGCCAGAGGCGAAGGCAGGCCGGATGCGGGTTCCCGTGGGACCCTGTTGCAAAAGGCGCGTCCGGCGCGGATTTTCACAGTTGACATTCTCCCTAAGCCGGAGCCTAATAGCTCGCACAGGTTCCAAGCCGTTTTCACGCAGGCAGTAGTACGTGAACGGCAGGCCTGCTCAGGAGCGAAGATGAACAAAGCCGATTTGATCGACAGAATTGCGGCTGGTTCGCGCATTAACAAGACCCAGGCCGCTTCCGCCATTGACACAATGGTGGACAGCGTAACCGGCGCTCTGCGGAAGGGAGACCGCGTAGCCCTGGTAGGTTTCGGCACGTTCTCCGTTTCGCAAAGAAAAGCCCGCAATGGGCGCAACCCGCAAACCGGCGCGGTAATTAAAATTGCCGCCCGCAAAGTGGCAAAATTCACCCCGGGAGCCGAACTCAGAAAAGCGGTCAACAAGAAGTAATACGGGCGTTCTTGTTTGGAGCGGCAGGGGGTCGGCCCTGCCGCTTTTTTTGTTTAGCGGCGAACGGAGCAGCGCAAAAGGCCTGCCGGAATAAACATCGTGACGTGATGGACATCACTGACCAAAGCCGCAGGATTGAGTAAAAAATGAAAACCCATGACGGGTGTGGGCAAATTCGGCCTGGTGATTCTGTTGCTGGCGCTGTGCGCCCCAGCGGCAGCGCGGCTCTCCAAGCACTCAGGCACGGGACGGGCGTTCAGGCTGCCGGAATGGCTGATGAACGTGTGTCACCACCCAGCGGGTTCGCGAGGGACCCAGCGCAGGTACCGGCAGCATCCCACCGAGCTACTCAATGCCGTGGTTGAGCAGGAGAGCAGAGGCGACTCTCAGTGCATTGTGAGTCGTCCGCAACCTGCCGTGGCGAAAGCAGTTGTTAATTCGGAACGTTCTTTTCTCCTTATAAGCGTGGTTCCAGCTAGTCTCATAACCGATCCCGCATTCCGCTGTACTTTCCTGGTCTGATTTCTCAGCTTTGACGCTGTCAGCAAGCGGCCAGGGCGCCGCTTCATTGATTGTTCACATTCATGCAAAACAACCTAGGGAGCAGAACATGAATTCACTGAACCAGGGTGGTAACAATGCATCGGAGGTAAAACCGAGAGGCATGCGGCGCACAAAACTGCTGGAGGGGCTCGAGGACATTACTTATCCCATCGAGCGCGAAGCGGGCTCCATCCTGCTTTGCGAAGGCGAATGCGGGGGCATCTTCCTGCTGTGCCGGGGCAAAGCACGGCTCACTATGTATTCGCGCACTGGAGAAAAGCTGGCATTCCGCACGGTGGGACCTGGCTATCTGCTGGGCCTGCCCGCGAGCATGCGCAACAAGCCCTATAACTTCACGGCTGAGTTGTTGCAGGATTCGCAGGTGGCGTTCATTCGCAACCAGGACATTCCCATCTTGTTGCGGCGGCGCGGTGACTTGTGCTTCCGCGTGGTGCAGACGCTAAGCCACGAGCTACGGCGCTTGCAGCAGGCCGCCATCCCACCCGGACGCCGCACGCGTCGGGCAGTGCTGAAAGTATTGCAAGAGCCGAACTGGCGGCCGGTGGAGGACGGCAATGGGCTGGTCAACTAACCCAATCTGCAGGTGACGGCCTGGGCACGTCTATCATGAAGGCCAAAACTCTGCATCAGGGTACGGCCACTGACTTGGCAGGAACGTTGTAGCCCGCAACCCGCACCGCTGCCGCGGCGCCGCCGAGCTGTGAAGCCTCAAAATGGGCCTCGATGGTGCGCGACTCGTGCGGAAACAGGGTGACGTAATTATCGTCGTAGGTGATGGGCAGGATTTCGTCGCTGTCCTCGCCTTTGGTCACCTCTGCTCGAATGAAGAACGCGATGTGACGGGAGTTGTTGGTGAGCGTGATTTCTGCCGTGCGCTGATCGGCGCCGCTGGCCGCTACTTTTACCGCAACCGGCGTGGAGGGCATTGAGTTCAGTGCCGTGAGGTCGGCCCACTTCACGAGCTTGGTCAGGAACTGGTCGTCATTGCTGGTTGGGCCCAGGTCGTCATCGGTGGTGGACTGCCAGTAGACATTCTCGGCCAGCGGCTTGCCGTCAGCAGCGGTCAGATCGCAGCGCACAAAGTAAGTTGAGCTGAGCCCGGGCAGACGGGGAATTTCGAGCGCCGGAGCGGAAGAATAGGCGGGCACGCTGATGTTGGCCGCTTCTTTCATCGCTTTGCGGGTTCCATCAACGTTGTAGAAGGCGACGGTCGCCTTGACGTTCTCGAGCGGCTGTCCGGTCTGGTTCACGGCGTATACATGTGCGGTAGAGCGGTCACCGGGAGCGTAGTAATCCCAGACAATGCTGATCGGCTGCAGTCCCTTCTTGGCGCCGAAATACCCCCCTCCCTGTTTGAAGTAGTAGTCAAACAGGTGGCCGAAGAAAGACGGCCAGGGGTTGGCCATCATCCAGTGCATCAGCATCTTGCGGTTCGACCAGTGGGTGGCGTAAGTCTCGTACTGGGCGCGCACGTCTTCGTAGTAGGCTGCTTGCGCCTTCTTGACTAAATCCTCCAGGTTGTTCGAAGGGCCATAGCGGTGTTCCAGCGCGCGGCGAATGTTGGCCAGGGTGTTGTTGCCGTCTTCGTTGCCGCCGGCATGGTAGAACCAGTACTCGTTGGGCGGCCACAGCTTATCCGCGGGGATGAACTTCTTCAGGCTGTCGAGCGGGGGAATGACCTCATTGTCGCCTTCCTCGGCGGAAGAGCCGCGCGCGGGGCCGTACTTGTCGCTGAACCAGTAGTAGGGCGGGCGCCAGACGTAAGGGCCTTCCATGTGGATGCCGCTCCAGAAGCGGTTGCGGTCGGCCACCGTGTCCACAATGGCATTCTGCCAGTGCAGTTCCTTTTCGATCTGGTGATAGTCGTTGAGCACCGGGTCGGGAGGCAGGCCGTCGCTGCCGTTGGCCCACATCACGACAGAAGCATGGGAGCGCAGCTCATAGAGGCGGGCGCGCAGGCTGGCCCGCGCCACCCATTGGTCCTCGGCGCTCCAGGTATTCCAGTGCTCCCACTGCATGCAGCACATCCAGCCCAGCATGATGGGAACGCCTTCTCGGTCGGCGCGCTCGATCATGCTGTCGTCAGCAATTTTCAATTCCCAGCGCACCAGGTTCAGGCCCAGATCTTTGATGTAGAGCATCATGGCGGCATCGCGGGCGGGGTCGTTCTTGAACAGCAGGTCAGGCGAGTAGGCGCCACCGCGGATCAAATAGTCGCGGCCGTTGATCTGCATGTAGAAATTGCCGCCGCCAGTGCCAATATTGGGGAAGCTATTGTCGTTGTCCCGCTTCAGCGTGATCTGGCGGATGCCGAAGTCAATGCCCTGCTCGTCAGAAGTGCTGCCGTTGAGCGTGAAATTCAGTCTGAGGTGGTAAAGGTTGGGCTTGCCCCAACGATAAGGCCACCACAGGTCGGGGTCAGCCACTGAGAGTTGCGCCACTTCCTGCGGAGTGAAGGAGACCTCGGTGGTTTCCGTGGGAACCAGCGACACCGATTTTTCAAAGGTGATGGTCGGCTTGCCGGAGCGGTTAATTTCGCCGCGCAGCACGCCGGAGACGCGCTCATGGCTGTGGTTGGTCAAGTCACAGTAGACGGTGAGGGCGGCGGGCGCGGTGGCGGGGAGCGGCAGGGGGGTCCTCACATAGGGGTGCCGGATTGTAACCGCTCCAGTGGCGCTGAGAAATACGCGCTTCCATACCCCCGCGTTACGGTCCGGGGCAAAAGGAATATTGATGTGGTGTGCGGGATCGTGATAGCCGATGTATTTCCAGTTGATCCAGTCCAGCCAGCTGTCTGCCAGTTCCACAGGGTGATCGCCCACCACCTTGCCTTCTTCGTTCAGCAGGCCTCTTTCCGGCGTGATTTTGACGGCCAGCGCGTTTTCACCGCCCGGGTGAATTATTCGGCTGACGTCGAACTCGAAGCGGTTATACATGCCGACGGCCTGCGAATTGTTGGCGATCTTCAGGCCATTGAGCCAGATGTCGGCGCGGTAATTGATGCCCTTGAAGGTCAAGGTGTACACCTGGCGGCCGGCGGGTGCGGTGAAGGTGGTGCGATACCACCAGTCCTGCTTCCACAGGTCCCCCGGCTTGGTAAGGTTCATGCCGTAGTAAAGGTCTTTATAGACGCCGTCGTCCTCGAGCACCTGCAGCACGGTAGCGGGCATGTGCTGGATGGCGTACCAACCGGAAGCGTCGAAGCCGGGTTGCGAGACCTGGGACTCGTCTCCGGAAAGCTTCTCCGCGGAGGACAGGCGCCAGCCGGTGGCGAGTTCGGTGATGTTAGGGGATTGGGCGGCAGCAGGAAGGGCAAGCAAGAGGAAGAAGAGCGCGCACCAGTGGTTTCGTTTCATTTCTTTTGTCCCGCCAAAATGAATTGTTCGAAACGGTTCGAAACTAATGTAGGCCCGCGGCGATGCGGGCGCAAGTGCAGCAAGCAGCAAAGAAAAAGGCCGCGCAGGTCGCGGCCTGAAATGAAGCGGATGCCGGGCGTTAGCGCTGCGGCTTGGCCGGCGCTTTGCTCGTAGCCGGACGCGGCGCGGACGGCAG
>DATJFA010000357.1:0-3216 GCA_035496015.1 Terriglobales bacterium
GCCAGCACGTAGGCAATCAGGATCAGCGTGAGCCCGCCCAGGACTTTGGTGGTCTTCTGGTAGTCGCCGATAATCAGCACATACCAGACCGTAAATCCCACAATCGCCAGGAAAAACAGCCGGGGAGACATGGTGAGAAGCGAGCAGCTATCGCTTACGGCCACAATATCGCCCACAATCATGGCCATATTCACCCCAACGATCAGCAGCGCGATCACCAGCGCGCTCTTGCGGCCGTATTGTTCCCGGATCAGCTCAACCAGGCCCTTTTTGGTCTCCTGCCCAAGCCGCGATGAAACAGCGAACACGCTGAACAGCACCGGTACGCACAGCACCACAACCCAGCCTAGTGAGGTGCCAAAGCTGGCGCCAGCGACCGTGGCCGTAAGCACCGCCGCCGGATCAAGGTCCGCCGCTCCGGCAATGATGCCCGGCATGGTGCGCGCGGCCTTGTGGAGGAGCGATGGTCTCGGGTTCTCAGGAGCGGTTTGCCGCGCCAGGTGAAGGGCTTCCATTTTCGATCCATACACTTAGAAGCAGATGCAGCTCTGCTAGTTGGAAGCCCTAAGAAAGTAAGGTTAGGGGGAAAATGCCTGCCATCGGGCTATTCACAACCGAATACAAGGCTTTGCTTAGACCCGGAGCGGGGTCTGCAGGGACGGAATTCGCTGATCCCAAAGTTGTGCGTTGCCGGTTAGATCGGCGCCCACCCCTGGCATTCCTCCACAGTTGGAGGCGTAAATATTGGTCCACCCGTCCGCGACCTGATAACGGCATCTGATACGACGCAATAGTTGTGAAATCCCATGTTTGAACTTGCTGGCGTGGCTGCCACCACAAATTCCGCACACGCGCCTTGTCCTTGTTGGTCCTGCTGGGCTGAAGGGTTGGGTGCACGGCAATCGGAGCTGATGGTGAACTTGTAAGCGCCTTTTTGGCACCAGATACCTGACGTGCACCGGGCGTTGGCCAGGACCCCATCCAGCAGGCAGGCATGTTCCACCGCTCCTCCGCCGCTGCACGAATCGGTTGAACCAGGACCAAGTGTTGCCAGATCGGGGGCATATCCCTGCGTAGGATAAGTGGTTGAGTATGTCACCTGCGACACGCTGATGCTGCGCACAGTGCTCATCGCGGTAGACTCATTGGCCGCCATTCTTGACCGCAGTAGATTGGGTATGGCAATGGCCGCAATAATCAGGATGGTTGAGATGATACTGACGTAACCCATGATGAGTCCTGCCAGGGCCATGCCTGCGCCGGTTAGCCGTCCCCTGCTCTGCTCAATATTGCCGCGTGAAATGTGACCCAGAATAATGGCCGGCAATCCGGTTAATAGTCCGAAACACAAAATCGAAAGAATTCCCAGTATCAGGCTGGCCGTCGCTTTGCCATCCGTTTGCGGCTGGAATTGCCCTGGGTAAGGTTGCGCCTGCGGTGGATACGCCTGCTGGGGCGGGTATTGCGCCTGCGCCGGAGGAACGTTCAGCCATGCCGACGTGGAAGCCGGAGTGGGTGCACCTGCCTGTGGGGCCGGCGGTGGTGGCGGTGCGATTGGAATGCTCTGCACCGGCGTGGCGCACTGCGGACAGATCGTAGCATCGTCGGGCATGGAAGCCCCGCATTTGAAGCAAAACATTCGCTATCCTCACTCGGCTTGGACTTGGTGTCTGCAGTCGGAAAATTACTTCATTCAAATTGAAAAGGCAATCATTTCGCGAATCGAGGAACCACTTTCGTAATGCAGTAAGACCTGCTAGTTAGGAGCCTTTTTATCGAAAGCGCTTGAGCGCCGCTTCGGCGGCAAAGTATCCGCACATTCCGTGCACTCCCGGCGCCGGAGGCGTGGAAGAAGAACAGAGAAAGACGCCATCCAGCGGGGTGCGGTAGAGGCTGGCCGTTGGCCGCAGAAACATCTGGCTCAAATATGCCGCCCCGCCGCTGATGTCGCCGCCAATCAGATTCTGGTTGTGGCCCTCCATCTCCGCCGGCCCCATCACTGACCGTTTGGCAATGCAGTCGCGGAAGCCGGGCGCGAACCGCTCCACCTGCTTTTCGATTGCCTCCGTCGCGTTGCCGGTAAAGCCGTTGGGAACGTGGCAATAAGCCCAGGCGGTGTGTTTACCGGCAGGAGCGCGCGTGGAATCAAACAAGCTGGCCTGGGTAAACAAAACGTAAGGACGATCAGAAACTTTTCCGTGCCATGGCTGCCGCTCTGAATCGGCGATTTCTTCCAGCGTGCCTCCCAGATGCACCGTCCCGGCCTGCCCGCACTCTGCCGCGCGCCACGGGACCGGCTGGTGCAGGGCCCAATCCAGCTTGTAAACTCCCGGCCCATATTTAAAGTGCTCCAGGCTTCGCTGGTATGAGCCCGGTAATTTCGCGCCGGCCATGCGGATGAGCTGCCGCGGCGTCACGTCGAGCAGAATTGCGCGTGCCGCCGGGAGTTGCTCCAGCGATTCCACGTTGCACTTGGTGATGACCTTGCCGCCCAGCGATTCCAGGTACTTGACCAGCGCGGCTGTGAGTTGCTGTGAACCTCCTCGCGCAAATGGCCACCCGGCGGCATGGCCTGCGACGGACAATATCAGCGCCACAGCAGAGGCGGTCAGCTTTTCCAGGGGCAGAATAGAATGCGCCGCCAATCCGGCAAAAAGGGCCCGCCCGCGCTCGCACTTGAAATATGCGCGCGCCAGCGAAGTTGCCGGCCGGATGGCTCGCAGGCCGAACTTCGCAAAACGAACAGGGTGCCTTGGGATTCCCGGCGGCGCGAAAGCATCCCGAAAGAGGTCCTGCCAGCGCGCCACTAAATCACCCATCAGCCGCCGATAGCCAGCGCCATCCGCGCCCCCATTTGCATCCAAAGACCGCGCAGTCTCGTCCACTGAATGGTGCAGCAGCACCGCTGAGCCGTCATCGAGCGGATGGGCCAGAGGCGCAGGAGGAAAGACCCAATTCAATCCATGTTTATCGAGCGGCAGTTGGCCCAGAAAGGGTGAGCACGCAACCATGGCGTAGATCGTGGAACATACATCGTGGACAAAGCCCGGCAGAGTCAACTCCGCTGACCGCACACCTCCGCCCGGAGTGTCCGCCGCTTCCAGCACCACCACGCGCCGGCCCGCCTGCGCCAGACGTATCGCCGCCGCCAGCCCGTTCGGGCCCGAGCCGACAACGATGGCGTCGCACTGCGGCACTTCCAGTTTGGCTGGCTTG
>DATJFA010000358.1:0-7602 GCA_035496015.1 Terriglobales bacterium
CGCGGGAAGTATATACCAGAGTACCTAATCTGAGTCCGGGAAAACTCCTACTAACCGGCTCCCGTGTTCCTATATCAGATGAGCCGGGAGGGGTGAGGGTGACTTGTATGTCGGGCAGGGTGGTTCATCGGAGGGGCGTTCAGCTTCTAAAATCGTAGCCGGGGAGAAGTCATGAAGGGGATTGTGATTCAGCGGTTTGGCGGCCCGGAAGTATTGAAGTTGCAGGACGTTGAGGAGCCTCAGCCCAAGGCGAACGAGGTGCTGGTGCGGGTGGAGGCGGCGGGGGTGAATTTTGCCGACGTGATGATGGCGCAGGGCGGGTACCCGGGTACTCCGCCGCCGCCGGTGATCGCGGGGCGGGAATTCGCGGGCATCGTCGAGGGAACAAGCGAACGGGTGATGGGCTACACGCAGATGGGTGGCTTCGCGGAGAAGATAGCCGCTCCCAGGAACCTGCTGTGGCCGTGGCCCATGGGCTGGAGCGCGCCGGAAGCGGCGGCATTTCCGGTGAACTACTTCACCGCGTACCTGGCTTACTGGGAAGCGGGGCTGCTGGAACCGGCGCCGGACGGGCATCGCCGGCGGGTGCTGATTCACGCCGTGGCCGGGGGGGTGGGCACGGCAGCGGTGCAGATCGGCAAAGTTCTGGGCGTGGAAACCTATGGCACTTCCTCTTCGGATGAAAAACTGGCGCGAGTGAAGGAACTGGGCCTGGAGCACGGAATCAATTACAAGCAGGCGGACTACGAAAAGGTGATTGCCGAGTTGACCGGCGGCGAAGGCGTGGACGCGGTATTTGAAATGCTGGGCGGGGAGCACACGGCCCGCAGCCTGCGCTGCTTGCGTGATTTTGGGCGCGTGATCCTGTACGGCACCGCCACCGGGCAGCAGCCCAAATTCGACACGCGGGCCATGTATGCCAAAGCGTCGAGCGCGCACGGGCTGTGGCTGAGCAGGCTGTCCCTGAAAGAGAACATCATGCGGCCGGCGTGGGAGAGGCTGTCGCAGTGGATCAAGGAGGGGAAATTGCGGCCCGTGGTAGGACACGTGCTTCCCCTGGCCAAAGCGGGGGACGCATTCCGGCTGATGCTGGAGAGAAAGAACTACGGCAAGGTGGTGCTGACGGTGAGCTGAGGCCAGGCGGGCTCTTTGCCACTGCACGCGAGATGCTTCAGGCCTGAAGGCCTTCAGCATGACGCCAGCCTTATACACACACTGAACACCTTCAGCATGACGCCAGCCTACACACAACAACCTCTGCCTGTTGCGAACCAAATTGCGCAACGCCGCGATTTTAGTTGCTACCGTCCGGCCTGCGAGGTCGTCAAATGATGTGAGCACGCGACGCCGAAGAAAACATCGTGTGAAGGAACTTTCGGGGCGGGCGCGACGTAATTGAATTTCAGTAACTGAACTGGAAGCAGAAAGTCGCAAAAATCCAAAGGGGTTAAACGAAGGATTGTTCTCACCCGCGGTTTGGCGGCCCAGGTGAGAAGAATCGAAGAGGGCACGTCCTTGCGGCCGGTCCTTTGCGCTTAACCCCGACTCATTGTAGGCCATCGGCGGAAAGAAAACACCTTCGCCGGGCCACCAGGGCCGCTCAACATCCCACACGGGAGAAAGAAGAGGGCAAAATGAAATACTCCAAGTACACAGGCGGCCTGGTTCTGGCGTTGGCAGTTCTGCTTTCCACCGCCGCTTTCGCGGGCAATAAACCGGGTTCGCTCTACCTGAGCGACGCAACCCAATTGAACGGCAAACAGCTTCCCGCCGGCACCTATCAGCTGAAATGGGAAGGCAATGGACCCGAAGTGCAAGTGCAGTTCCTGCAGGGCAAGAAAGTAGTGGCCACGGTGCCGGCAAAGCTGGAACAGGCGACCAGCAAGCCCGCGAAGGATGCAGCTGTAATTGAAACGGCGAGCGGCTCACGCAGTCTGGCTGAAGCCCGCTTCGCCGGCAAGAACTACAAACTGGTGTTCCCTGGTCCGGAGGCGCAGGCGCAGAATGCGCATGGATCTTCCGGCCAGAACCGCTAACCGACGATAGCAAACGAAGGGAGCACACGAGTGCTCCCTTCTTTTTATTTCTGTCCAGATTGTCACCCATCTCGCCGGCAGAACTACTCTGACAATTTTGTTATCAGTAAAGAAAACAGGCCAAGTCTGATTAGACCTGGCCTGCTTCCGGGTGCCTGCGGCTGAGCTTACTGCACGGTCAAGCTGGTGGAGGAAGTAACCCCTCCCGAGTTGGCGCCGATGGTGGTGCTTCCAACTCCGACGGTGGTTGCCAGGCCCGCCGTACTGGGAGCGTTGGCGATGGTGGCCACGGAGGCATGCGATGAACTCCAGTGGACATTGATGGTTATGTCCTGAGTGGTGCTGTCACTGAAGGTTCCTGTGGCCGTGAACTGCTGCGTGCTGCCGTTGGACACGGTTGAGTTCGCGGGGGTGATCGCGAGCGAAACCAGCGTGCCATTGCTAACCGTCAGCGTGGTGGTTCCTTTCAGGCCGGAAGCGCTGGCGGTAATGGTAGCGCTGCCGGTTTTCTTGCCGAAAGCCGTTCCGGAACTGCGCATGGAGGCGACCTTGGGCGCGGAAGATTTCCAGGACACACCGGCCAGGTTGCTGCCGGTGCTGCCATCGCTGAAGGTGCCGACGGCGGTGAACTTCAGCAACGTGTGCGCCTCAATGCGGGGGTTGCTGGGCAGAATGGCGATGCCCACCAGCTTGACGGTTGTGACCGTCAGGCTAGTAGTACCGGTTACGGAGCCGAGAACGGCACTGATGGTGGTGCTGCCGGTGGCCACGCTGGTTGACAGACCCTGGTTGTTGATGCTGGCAACGCCGGGCTTGGAGGAGCCCCACAACACGACGGCGGTCACGTCTTCCGTGCTGCTGTCACTGAAAGTAGCAGTGGCGGTGAACTGCTTGGTGGTGCCCACTGGCATGTTGGAATTGGCCGGCGTGACGGCGATGGAGGTCACGGTAGCGCCGGTGACAGTGAGCGCAGCGGTGCCGCTTACCGAGCCCGACGTGGCGGTGATGGTCGCGGTGCCGGTGCCGACCGCGGTAGCCACGCCGGCGGAGTTGACGGTCGCGACCGAGGAGGAAGACGAAGACCAGGTCACCGAGGGCAACAACTGCGTGCTGCCATCGTTAAAGCTGCCAACGGCGCTGAATTGCTGATCCGTACCGATGGCAATCGAAACCGGGGTTGGAGTGACGGAAATGGAAACAAGATTGGCGGCGACCACGGTGAGTTGGGTGGTATCAGTGAACGAGCCAACCTTGGCGGTGATGGTCGCGGTCCCCGCGCCCACAGTTGTGGCCAAGCCGGAGCTGTTGATGGTGGCGACGCCCGTGGCCGATGAACTCCAGGTCACACCGCTGACCAGATCCTGCGTGGAACCGTCGCTATAGATTGCGGTAGCTGTGTACTGCTGGCCGATGCCAATGCCCAGGGTCAAGCCATCGGGCGTGATCACGATGGAGCTGATGGTGGGCGCGGTGACGGTGAGGCTGGTAGAGCCGGTGACACCACCCAGGCTGGCGGAGATTGTGGTGGAGCCGGCGGACATACCGGTGGCTACGCCGGTGACATCAACGGTCGCGATGGAACTGAAAGTCGAAGCCCAGCTGACCAAAGCTGTGAGGTCACGGCTGCTGCCGTCCTTGTAAGTTCCCGTAGCGGTAAATTGCTGACTGGTATTCACCGGCAGAGAAGAGGCCGTGGGTGAAACCGAGATGGAGGCAAGATTCGTCGCAGCGCTGTTAACCTGCAAGGTCGCGGATGCGGAAAATTTTCCTGAGGTGGCGGTCACCATGACGATGCCGGCGCCGACGCCGGTTACTTTGCCGCCAGCAACACTGGCAATGTTGGAGTTTGATGTCTTCCATTGTGCGGAGCCGGTCAGATCCTTGCTGCTTCCGTCGCTGTATTTGCCCGTGGCGGTGAATTGCTGGACCGCACCGGGAGCAACGCTGGCATTTCCAGGAGCCACCTGCAGGGAGGTCAGCGAGGCAGTTACGGGTGGCGGCGTGTTGTTATTGCTGCTGGAGCCGCCGCCAGAGCCGCAAGCGGCGAGCACCAGGCTTAATGAAATTATGGCAAGGATAGCTGTGACCTTCTTCATCGTATTTTCCCCTACGGAGTTGGTAGCAGCATCCTACTTGGGAATTTCCCATTTTCAGCCTCCACGACATTACGTCGGTCACCCGAGAGATGACCGATGTGGTAGGGAATGTATACTCTGACCGACATAATCCATTTATTTTCGGCCTGTATGTCATGGGAGATGCACGACTTATGGGAGTTTGGGCGGGCGGGAACCATTATGTACCAGATACGACATACGGCTGACGGCATGCTGTCAGCTCGCTAGAAAGGGCGTGTTTGTAAAGGGAGTTGAATGTAAAGCGGGAGGGCGATTGGTGGTCGCTGGCGGCGGACAGCCACTCAACGGTCCACGGGCAAACCGAGGACGAGGAGGCTGACATTGCCTTCGATTGCGGAAAGGAGGATAGGAAGCAAGGACACTGGGGGCGGGATACCCCCAGGACAGGGGCAAGATGACAGCCGGCAAGATGCCGGCGCTACGGGCGAACTTGGAATGGCTTCAGTACTTGGGGACGCTGGAATCCACTTTGTCCGACCAGGCGAGAATGCCGCCCGCCAGATTCTTCACCTTGCGGAAGCCAGCCTGCTGCAGGAAGGTGACGGCCTTGGCGCTGCGCACGCCGGAGCGGCAGTGGGCCACGATTTCGCGGCTGGAATCGAGTTCATGCGCGCGCTTGGGCAGTTCGCCCAGCGGAATCAGGTAGCCGTTCAGGTTGCAGATCTGGTACTCGTGAGGCTCGCGCACGTCGAGGATGAAGATGTCGTCGCCCGCGTCCAGCCTCGCCTTCAGCTCTTCCGGTTGAATTTCAGGAACGTTGGATGCCACCGGCTTCTCCTCACCGCGAATACCGCAGAATTCATTGTAATCAATCAGCTTAGTCACAGTGGGATTTTTGCCGCAAGCGGGGCACTCGGGATTTTTGCGCAGCTTGAGCTCGCGGAAGCGCATACCCAGCGCATCCACCAGCAACAAGCGGCCAATGAGCGGCTCGCCCTTGTCGAGGATGAGCTTGATGGCCTCGGTAGCCTGCATTACACCGACCAGTCCGGGCAGAATGCCCAGCACACCGCCTTCGGCGCAGCTCGGCACCAGCCCCGGCGGTGGCGGCTCAGGATAGAGGCAGCGGTAGCACGGGCCATCCTTGGTGGCGAAGACGCTCACCTGGCCTTCGAAGCGGAAGATGGAGCCGTACACGTTGGGCTTGCCGGTGAGCACGCAGGCATCGTTCACCAGATAGCGGGTAGGGAAATTGTCGGTGCCGTCGACGATGATGTCGAAGTCGCGGAACAGCTCGAGCGCGTTCTCGCTGGTCAGCCTGGTCTCAAAGGGACGGAGCGTGATGAAGGGATTAATGGCTTTCACCTTCTCCGCCGCCGATTCCAGCTTTTTGCGGCCCACGTCGGCGGTGGTGTGGATGATCTGGCGCTGCAGGTTGGTGTAGTCCACCACGTCGAAGTCCACCACCCCGAGGGTGCCCACGCCCGCGGCCGCGAGGTAGAGCGCGAGGGGCGAGCCCAGGCCGCCGGCGCCGATGCAGAGCACCTTGGCGGCCTTGAGCTTGAGCTGCCCTTCCATGCCTACCTCAGGCATGATCAGGTGGCGCGAGTAGCGCAGGACTTCGTCGTTGCTGAGGTTCGTGGCTTGAACTCCGGGCTGCGTAATGGTTGCCATGGTAATCGGCCTTCCTGTCAGCGAAAAATTGATTTTCTTGGAGCGAGCTGCCGGGAAAACAACTAGGCGTTCATTCGACAGGGACAACAACAGGCGCAGGAGCCGCCAGCAATGGAGGGCACGATGGAAAGGCTGTCGTTTTCGTTCACCGGGGTGCTTTCCTTGTGCAAATAGCGGATGTCTTCGTCGTTCAGGTAAACGTTCACGAAGGCGCGCAACTTGCCCTCGTCAGTATACAGGTGACGGCGCAAATCCGGGTACGTAGAGGTGAGCGCGGAAAGCGCGTCGCCTACGTTGTCGGCTTGCACGTCGATGCTCGACTTCTTGCCCGCATACTGTCGTAGCGGAGTAGGTATGTGGATTTTCATGCTGGTTGCAAGTCTCCTCCTGTCGTAAGAAGTGCCTAGCTAACAGATGTTTAAGCCGGGGTCGAGGTTTCAGCAATTCGCGCCCCCACCTCTATGGGCTCCTCCTGGAAATGCTTATCGGCTTCCTCGGCGCCCAGCAGCAGAAACGAGTTTGTCTCCCGCGCCTGCCCCTTTTCCACCCGGGTAATGACGTAGGAGCAGCCCAGCCAGTGAGCGTCCGCCAGGTCGGTGGACGACCAGCGGGCCAGGTGGTCTGGGTGAGAATGATAAAAGCCCACAATGTCCAGGCCCTGCTCCCGCGCCTGGCGCTGAATGGCAATCAGTTCCCGGGGGTCAATATTGTACCTGTTCTGCGGCGAATCGGTGCGGGTATTGCCGGCGCGTGCCACGGAGGTCACCAGGCGCTGGTCGTCGGCCTCCACTCGGCCCAGCAGCACGCCACAACATTCGTGAGGGTAGGTTTCCTCGCCGTGGCGGCGGAGCTGGTGGTAGCAGGTTTGGTCAATCTTCAACATAAGGTAGTTGGTAGCTGGTAGTTAGTAGCTGGTGGGCTGGGTTTGCCAACTACCAACTACTAGCTACCAGCTACCTTGAATCATTCTTCTTCCCAGAAGCGCTCGCTCAAATACTTGTCGCCGGAGTCGGGCAGCACGGTGACGATCACGCCTGACTGCTTGCGTTCCACCAGGCCGCGCGCGATTTGGAGGCAGCCCACCATCGCCGCGCCGGCGGAAATGCCCACCAGCAGGCCTTCTTCGCGGGCCAGGCGGCGCACCATGGCGTAAGAAGCCTCGGTGGAGATGCCTAAATCATCGTCGGCCAGAGCGGGATCATAAATTTTGGGCACGAGGGCGGTGGCCATGTGCTTGGCACCTTCGATGCCGTGGAAGGATGAATCGGGTTGAAGCGAGATGCATTGAATATTGCGATTGAACTCTTTCAGCCGGCGGGCGGCGCCCATGAAGGTACCGCTGGTGCCCAGCATGGCGACAAAATGGGTGATGCGGCCTTCTGTCTGGCGCCAGATCTCAGCCGCCGTGCCGTGATAGTGGGCACGCCAATTAGCGTCGTTGGAATACTGATCAGCATAGAAGTAGCGCTGGGGCTCAGCGGCATACATTTCGCGCGCTTTGCGAATGGAGCCATCGGAGCCTTCGGCGGGATCGGTGTAGACGATGTTCGCGCCATAGGCGCGCAGAATGTGCTTGCGCTCAACGGAAACGTTGGACGGCATGCACAGGGTGACGGGAAAGCCCTCTGCCGCGCCCAGCATGGCGTAGGCGATGCCGGTGTTGCCGCTGGTGGAATCGAGCAGTACTTTGCCGGGGGGGAACTGACCGGTGCTCCGGGCTTCGCTGACGATGGCGGCTGCCGCACGGTCCTTCACCGAACCGCCAGGGTTCAGCCATTCCGCCTTGCCCAGCAACTGAATACCGGGCAGATCGG
>DATJFA010000359.1:0-2933 GCA_035496015.1 Terriglobales bacterium
CGACCAAGCTGTGATAGCAATTCGGTAGTAGCGGACGTACTCAGGAAGGGCCAACTTCTTCGCTGCGCGCAGGCGACTCAGCAGGTAAGCCTCGACGTGCTTGGAGCTTGGCCTCGGGGTTCGGCAGCTTCGCTTGGCGGACGGCGCACGATGAACAACCCGCGCTGTTGCTTTATCAGTTGATTTCGCAGCACTCAATCTGCCGGTTCACGGGACTGTGTTCTCAGCCATTTGCCACCGCCATTTCTGCCGGGTTTTCGCAACGGCGGCAGGTGCGCAGCAGCGTGGCAGGGTCAACGTGAAACTCGGCAGCGAGTTGGCGCCACGAGGCACCTTCCTGCCGGCGGGAGGCGAGCAGAGCGAGATCCACATTCGCCCGCGGCCGGCCTAGGGTCTTGCCCTTCGCCCGGGCGTGAGCGATGCCAGCCTTCACTCTTTCCTGGCAAAGCGCTCGCTCGAATTGCGCCATAGCCCCAATGATGTGGAACATCAGCCGCCCGGAGGGGGTGCTCAGGTCCAGGTTGTCCCGCAACGATATGAAGGCTACGCCGAGCGCCTCTAATTCGGCGAGGGCATTGACTAAGTGCTTCAGGCTTCGCCCAAAGCGGTCCAGCTTCCAGCAGATCACCGCGTCAAAGCTGCGACGGTGGGCGTCGGCCATGAGCCGGTTCAGTTCCGGCCTCGATTCCTTCGAGCCGGACACGCCGGCATCAACGTATTCCCTTATGACCTGAAAGCCGCGCCGGGCACAGTATTCGCGCAGTTCTGCCAGTTGCAGGGTTACATCCTGATGGTGTTTTGTGGTTGAGACGCGGGCGTATAACGCGCATCGCAGAGGATGGGATAATTGAGCAGGCATGGCGACCTCCTATCCAGGTTGCTGTGCTAGGGTCGCGTTCGTGTTCGAGCACGGGCGCGGCCCGTTAGTCTTTGCCCTTCCTGGCCGACTTCTTCGGCCGGTCCCAGTAAGGCGTTTTGCATTTCGCGCAGCGAATCGGTTTCCCTAAGTGGTCCTGCGACTGCCACTCGTGACCGCAGACGCTGCAGATCCAGATGGTAACTGTTTGAATGCGACTTGGCATGACTCTACTGTGTGCACCTGGGGTGTACGCTGTCAAGAACATCAGGCAAATTATTTCAGCGAGCGACTTTCTCCATTTCCCAATTCGGAACGCGCCTGCCAGCGCATCCGCCTGCGGGCGGAGCGGCGGGCGGGGGAATTGCTGCGGGAGATGAAGCAGAAGGGGCAGCGGCAAGGGAGATCTCAACCCAAGAAAGTTAATGTCGGTGATGACGACATTAAACCCACCCTTTCCGATCTGGGCATCATCCGCGACCAGTCTTCGCAGTGGCAGAAACTGGCGGAGGTGCCGCATGTCCTTGACGCGGATCACCCAAAGAGGCACGATTTTGTTTCCACCCATGCGGGACGAAGAGGCGAAAACCGCAACCGTGCGAGTGCTGCTGCGCCGTGCGGACGAGCAGGTGCTGAGTCAGGCAGCCAAAGAGCGCAAACAGTCTTTAGGCCAGTTCGTGCGCGAGGTTTTAGAGGTGGCAGCCGCGGATGCACGGCACGGGCCGGTGGCACAAATTTCGTGGGTGGAAATTTACAGCCGCGGCGCCGGCTCCCAGCCGCCCGAAGAGGACGACGAGAGTATTACATACTCGCCACCCCGCCCGGCACGGCCACCGCGCCTCTCGGTGGGACCACCTTCCAAGCCGCAGTAAACTTTCCTCAAAACCTGCCGCTGGGTTCGTTTAGACTGCCTCCATGAACAAGAACCCTCACGCCGTGGCTTTAGGTCGGCTGGGCGCCAAGGCACGGATGAAAAAGATGAGCCCTGAGGAATTGAGTGCGCAGGGGAGAAAGGGTGGCCTCGCCAGCGGCCGGGCCCGTCGGCGCCTGGCCAGGGCTAAGAAAGCGAGCTGAAAGGTTCGGCGCGGCAAGTCGGCACTCACCGCGCCGGTGGAAGTGACGGATGGCTAGTCGTCGTCGCCGCAAGAATATCACGCCTGCAGAGTGGGAGCCCTACGGGATTCCGCGCGACTTTGTAGAAACTGCCGTTTCTCTGTATCGGTACCCTGAAGATGCCCGCCGACGGTGGCATGAATACGTTGAGACGAGGGAGAAAGTGAGGACAACAGTAAAGGCGGTAGAGGCCGAAATCCAACTGTTTCCGCGCTCCCAATGGGATTGGATCAGTACGAAACTCGCCGAAGTCTCCAGGGACCAATCGGCTGGACTGCCACCTGCGACATGCTGCGACTACGGTACGCTGTTGCCCAACTTATTGCGATCTTTCTCTGAGCTTCTGAGGTTGGAGCAAGAGTTCCAGCGGCGCCGCGAGGGTATTACCGCCGCAGCGGACAAAGAATTAGCACAGACTCGTGCTTTGGCATGGTTATTTCTTGCAGTCCAGCGGCGCTTAAGAGTTAGTAAATACCAAGCGAGCGAGGATGTCGTTGAACGGATGTCCCAAACGAAATCCGCCGAAGTCGAACTTGATGGCGACGGCCTGCGCGCCCGCATGCGCCGTTTCAAGGGAAATCACCGAAGAGAGTATGAGCAGATTGAGCGATACGTCAGCCGGGCGTGTCCAACTTCCACTCTGCTGATGTTGATGGTCTGGTACGGCCCGCTGCCTGTAGTTCTGCCGTCTGCTTCATTGCTAAGTTCCACAGTTCACGAGAGATAAATATGGACGCTTGCACGGGTTCGCGGCCATGTGAACGTCTATAGACGTTACCTGCGTAAATTTCTTCTATATCGTCCTAGATTCCCGCGTTCGCCCCGCCCTAATGTCGGAGAAACCCGGCAACCGGGGGCGTAAAGGGAACCACCAACCAAATGGAAGCGTATCCCAGCCGTCGCCGAAAATCAAAATTTCGCCATCACCCCGGCCGTGCCAGCTTTTACGCTCAGCGGGCCGGGT
>DATJFA010000360.1:0-3271 GCA_035496015.1 Terriglobales bacterium
AGCAACTGATTCAGGTAAGCGGCAATCTGCCGGCTGGCGGGGTCCTCACGCACGGTGGAGAGGTCGGAAGCGATCTGGCGGTAGAGCAGGCTCAGTTCCTGCAGTTCGGAACGGCTGAGCCGGCTGACGCCGCGCCGTCCCGACTGTTCCACCAGCGCTTCCAACCGCCGCCAGTAGGGCTGCCGCTTTTCCAGCCAATGCGTGGAGATCAAAGGTGTACTCGCCGGACAAGCTTACCATTGAAACTCCGGAACAGATCCCTCTGGAATTTCCTCTCGCCGGAATTGGCAGCCGGTTTCTGGCAATTGCCATGGACACGCTGATCCAGGCGCTCGGATTCCTGTTGCTTCTGTTTATTGCGGAATTGCTGGTTCCCGCCATGGCCCGCATCAATCCTGGGGCTTTGACCTGGGTGGCAGCCATTTTCTTTATCGCTCTTTTCGTTCTGTATTCAGGGTACTATGCGCTTTTTGAAGTGTTCTGGAACGGGCAGACGCCGGGCAAGCGCCTGGTGCGCATACGCGTGATCAGCGATTCCGGCCGGCCCATCACCGTCTATGAGGCGGTGACGCGCAACCTGCTGCGCCTCGTGGACCAGTTTCCAGGACCGTACGTGGTAGGCATTATTTCGGTTTTTCTGACCGCGCGGAACAAGCGCATAGGTGACATCGTGGCCGGAACCGTCGTAGTCCATGAGAAGGCGATGCAGGATGTGCAACCGGATTTCGCCGCGTCCACCCGGGAAGCCCGGTCGCCCGCCACGCCGATTTCCGGCGACGAGCTGGAACTGATCGAGCGCTTCCTGCAGCGCCGCTACGATTTGACGCCGGAAGTGCGGCGGCAAAGCGCAGAGCAGATTGCTGCGCGCTTGCGCGCGCGGCTGGGCGCAGCCCAGGATGACTCCGCCAATCCCGAAGACTACCTGGAATTGCTGGCCCGCCAGAAGCGCGATGCCGCCGGTTTCAGCCGAACCTGATTTGCGACGCGGGCCTGCTTGCGGCTGTTGCCAGGACATCCGCCGCAACAAAACGCCTTGAGCTACTTGCCGGTAGCTTCGTGGCCGCTTTGCAACTCCTGCACCACCCGGTTGGCGCCGTAAATGCTCTGCAATGTCTCCACAATGCCGCGCGAATCCACGCTGATGGCGCGGGCAGCTGTATCGCTGTACACGAAGTTCCAGGGTAACGACTCAATGTTGCCGTCGAAAATGATGCCCACCACCTCGCCCTTGCTGTTTATGGTTGGGCTGCCGGAGTTGCCGCCGATGATGTCGGCGGTGGATACGAAATTCAGCGGCGTAGCCAGCTTGACCTGAGCCTTGTGCTCCATCCAACTGTGGGGCAGCTGGTACGGCGGCTTATTCCCGTGTGCCGCCGCGTGCTGGTAGGCGCCACCCATGGTCGTGTAATAAGGGTAGCCTTTGCCGGCGACGGTATATCCTTGTACTTCGCCGTAGCTGAGGCGAAGCGTGAAGGTGGCGTCGGGTGGCTCGCTCAGCCCGCCCATGGCAAAGCGGACCTTGGCCAGCACGGCTCCATCCCGCCGGGCTACCGATTCCACTTGGTCTTCGTACTGTTTGCGTACCTGCAGCGCCTCCGGCTCAATCTGCCGCATGACGACGATTAAGGGATCCGTGCTGGCCTTAATAGCTGCCTCTCCGCCATTCCACAACTGTTTCCGCAGCGCTACGTCTTCAAGTTTGGTGTTGTCAACCAGGTAATGTGCGGCCTGCTCCGGCGACTTACCGTTCAGCGCTTCGCGCACCACTGGGTTATCGGCTCCCAAAGCCTGCTGCAGGCCGGCCAGAGAGTCCGCCAACTCCGCCGCTTCCAAGCTCTTGTAGATGGGAGCGGTCGAGAACAGCCGGTCCTCGAGGGAAGGCAGCGCCGACTCGCGAAATTCCCGCAAACGCTCGCCGTTGGGTTTCGGCCTTTGCTCGGCGCCGCGCACCAGGTCGCGCGCGTACATCGCCAGCAGCCCGGTGAAGCCGCGCATCCTTTCCACGTAGGTCAGCGGCCAATAAATCTGCTTTTGCACCTGCATAGATTGGGCCAGTGCCGTCCAGGGATCGTCAAATTCAGCCTTCCGCTTGGCGTCGGAATTTACGAAGTCCTTGAGCTTCTGCTCGTCTGCCGCCTTCTTCGCCATCAGTTGCTTGTCCTGCAAGCCAGAAAGATAGCCGGTGACCGCTTTCAACGAGTTCTGGTACCCGAACAGGTCTTCCTGTGCCATCCGCGCATTGTCGGGCGACTGGGCGCTGAACTTCTCGAGGGTTGCTATCCGGCTCTGATAGACCTTCAGGCGAGTGGGGTAGTCCAAGTCGCGCAGGAACTCCAACTGCGCCATGGTCAGCAGTCGTCCGGTGGAGCCGGGATTCCCAGATACGAAAATCAGCGCCTTTTCCTTCACCCCTGTGGGCGACCATTGGAAGTAGTTGTCCAGGTGAACCGGCTTGCCGTTCTCATAAACGCGGAAGAAGGAGATGTCCAGGTCATAGCGCGGGTATTCGAAATTGTCAGGATCGCCGCCGAAGAAAGCGGCGTCGAACTCGGGCGCAAACACCAGGCGCACGTCGGTGTACTTCTTGTAGCGGTAGAGGTGATAAGCCTCGCCGGAATAGAGCGTCACCACATCACAGCGAAGGCCTGTCGTTTTCGTGCATTGCTCTTCCAGCCGCGACATCTCCGCGCGCTGTGCCTGCCCCGCTTCGGCGGCCGCCATGCCGGGTCTAGCCGCGCCCTTCACCTGCGCGGTCACATCCTCAATGCCCACCAACTGGTTAAGTTCGTACGCCGGGCACTTCATCTCCTCGGCCTGGATGCGCGCATAGAAACCTGTTTTCATGTAGTCCTTGCCCGCCGTGGAAAGCTGCTGAATGCACTCGGAGGCGATGTGATGATTGGTAAACGTAAGCCCGTCAGCGGAAACGAAGGAGCCCGAGCCTCCGTTGTTGAAGCGCACCGATGAGAGCCGCACATGGTTGAGCCACTGCGCCGTGGGATCAAATCCATATTTGGCCTTCACCTTGGCCGCGGGAAAAGCCTCAAACAGCCACATGCCCGGGTCAGCGGAGGCAAAACCACCGAGGAAAAGAATTAAGAGGCAACTGAGCAGGAGAGGGCGTCTCATCATAAGAAGTACTCCTTAGAAGTATCGCTCGCGGGTGGAGCATACAAATGTGCCTGCGGGTCGGGCGGAAACCCTTAATTGTACGACCTAGCAATAGCAGCTAGGCAACGGTGGCACATTGGAAATCTTCTGCAAAGTGCGG
>DATJFA010000361.1:0-2507 GCA_035496015.1 Terriglobales bacterium
GCAATCGCTCCCAGCGATTCTTCCACTGGAACTTTGGGGTCAATCCGGTGCAACTGCCAGAGATCGATGACGTCGGTCTTGAGATAACGCAAGCTCATTTCGACCTGTTGCACCAGGTACTCCGGCCGCCCCAGTTGGACCCATTTGTCCGGCCCCTGGCGAGTAAAGCCGGCTTTGGTTGCCACCACCAGCCCTTTGGGATAAGGCGCGAGGGCTTCGCCAATCAGCGGTTCGCTCACCGCGGGCCCATAGCTGTCCGCAGTGTCGATAAAGTTGACGCCGGATTCGACAGCGCGCTTGAGAACTCGCCTGGCTTCGCCCCGGTCCCTGGGCTCTCCCCAAATACCTTTGCCGGTCAGCCGCATGGCACCGTACCCAAGGCGGCTGACTTCAAGATCGCCGCCAATTTTAAAAGTCTTCGCTAGTGTGCTCATAGGTTCCTGACGTCCCGGCGTGGGTGCTACTTACGAGTCTTTCCGGGACTCGTATTATTGATGCGATTTCCGGCAATCCGTTTCACAGACTTCGAAAATGGGTTGCGGCAGAGCACGAAGCGGAGAAGGTCCTGTTCTTGAAACCAGAAACTGGAAACCAGAATCGCGATGCCTCTCATGCATGCGTTCGGCTGCGCAGCCGAGGGCAAGATGCCCTCGGGACAGCCGGCGAGACGCCGGCGCTACAAGACCCGGAGCTCCGATGGGGTCTTCTGGTCCCCATCACTCCCGAACCAGTTCCACCCGCCGGTTGCGGGCGCGGCCGGCGAGGGTGTCATTCGGTTCTTTGGGACGGGTAGCGCCAAAGCCCTTGGGGGTAAGGCGGGCTGCGGCGATGCGATAGCGATTAACCAGCGCCGACTTCACTGCTTCGGCGCGGCGTTGTGACAGGTCCAGGTTGTATTCATCGCCGCCAATATTGTCGGTGTGGCCTTCCACACGTAGCTTCCAGCTAGGATTGTGATTGAGCGCGTCCGCGATTTCACGCAGCACCGGCTCGGATTCAGGCTTGATCTTGTCGCTGGCAAAGTCGAAGTAGATGCCATAAATCTCTGCCTGTCCGGTTTGCTTCAGTTCTTGCTCGATGTGCTGGCCGCCGGCACCGCCCGCACCAGCACCCGCACCGGCGCCGGCCCCAGTGCCCGCACCGGCAGCCGCGCTGGATGAAGCAGTAGCCGGAGAGGCGGCGGGTGGCGGAGGATAAGAAATCTTCACCACCTGCAGCGTATCGCTGCCCGCCAGTTTCCAGGCCAGCACCAGCGGGTTGGCGGGATCATCGAGAAAGTAAAAGTCGTTCAGGCCGCCGTCCGCGTCGCACTGCGCGTGCACCGCCGGTAATGAAACTCTCTGATCATTAAGCAGCACTGGAAACGAGGCCAGCCCGCTGCCTGCCCGCTTCAGGGTGCACTCCGCCTTGCCCATGTCGGCCAGCTGCTTGGCCCCCTGGGGGGCGCCGGCAGTGCCGCCGCCCGCCAGTTGCCCCAGCGCGCCCAGCAACGAACCCGCCATCCCTTTCAGGCCGCCGACCCGAAAGCTGAATTCTGTTTCTCCTTTGCCCTTGAGTTCGGCGAGCACCTCCCGCGAAACGCTGATCGCGGTACTACCGGGCACGACTTCGGGCTGGTTGGAACCGAACCACTCCATGTAATCGTGCGCGGTTTCGAGGTCCTGGGTACGGACGGTGCGCGAGGCCGTGACCGACCCGCCGGACTTCGGCTTCTGCTCACCCTTTGCTTTCTGCATCTCTTCCAGCGGGTTGGCGACGTTGTCGGCGCGGTAGGAAAGGCTCACGCTGCTCGGGGATACCTGTTGAATGCGCTTGATGGATTCGTAGTCGCCGCCGTACTGAGCGATGGCCGTCACCACCGTGAGCCCAGGGCGGAGTGGAACCTGGCTCCCGGATTCACCTTTAGAGGAGTTCACCCAGGCGGGGAAAGAAAGCGGTGCTGAACTGGACGAGCCACCTACAGAACCGTTGGATTTTCCTGAGCCGCCTTTTGACCCGACTCCCAGCGCTCCTGCCAGCTTGTTCAAGTCGTTCGATTTGTAAGCCTGGCTGATTTCATCGGCCTTCTTCTTGGCGCGATAGCCGATGTAAGCACAACTGCCCATAACGGCCAGAACGATGAGCAGGATGAAAACCAGGCAACCTACAAGGTATTTCGTCAGGGAGTTGCTGCCCTGTGCGGCGGGTTGGGCCGCCGGCTGCGGAGTGGGTGCCGGAGGAAGTGGAGGCTGGGCCGCAGGTTGTGCCGGAGGCGTGGACGCAGTCGCAGGCGCATGGGCCAGGCGGGCGCCACACTTGTCGCAGAAATTGCCTGCGCCAACTGGCGATCCGCACTGTCCACAAAACGGCATAATGTAATGCTCCCAGGGGCTGGGTAAAGCCGACCTCAGGCGCTAAAGCGCGGTCAGGTTTGCGCCTGTGCGGCACGGCTGAAGTCGTGCCCTTCCCAGTCGCGCCTTCCTCAGTCGCGCCTTCCCATTCAAAGTCGTGCCCTTCCCATCTGGAGT
>DATJFA010000362.1:0-3175 GCA_035496015.1 Terriglobales bacterium
CCGGAGTGGGAGTTCAAAGGCACGCCCTGGACCAACCGCGCCATGTACCGCCGCTGGTCGCCTCATCTGTTCGCGGCCAACTTCAAAACCCCTACGCTGGTGGTGCACGGGCAGCTCGACTATCGCCTGGATGTCTCCGAAGGCTTCCAGCTCTTCACCACGCTGCAGCGGCTGAAAGTGCCCTCGAAGATGCTCTATTTCCCGGACGAAGGTCACTGGGTGCTGAAGCCGCAAGATAGCCAGCTCTGGTACAAAACCGTCAATCAGTGGGTTGATACCTGGGTGAAAAAGTAAGCCGTCGCTGGCGCTGGCGGAGTTGGTAGTTGCTAATCGTTTTTTGCGAGGCGCCGCTGGAGCCCACGAAGCCGGGTGGCGCCCACAAGCGCTGTGCTTCAAATTGCAGCGGCAAACCGGCGCCGGCAACCCCAATCATCTTCACCACCACGGCTCCCAGGCGCGCGTCGGCCGAGGGCAGAATAGAAACCAGGCCGCCGGCGTCGGAATAAACCACGCGCTGCGCCGAACTGAGCACCACCGGAGCGGGGGGCGGCAGCTTCGGTCCGCCGGCAACAGGCGGCAGCTGCCAGCGCATGACTGCTGATATCACCGTCACTGGCGCCATTTGCACCGGGTTCGGTGGCGAGACCGAATCGGTCACCCGCAACGTGATCGGAGCGAAGGCCTGGGTGGTATTGATGATCTGCTGCTCGCCGGCCACAAACTGCAGCCGCAGCTGGCTTGCTGGCACCACGAAGACATAGTAGTTGCTGCAAGGCGCCGCTCCTGGCATCACGCAGGCGCTGGCGTGTACCTCGCCCTGAACCGAGCTCAAGTTCAGGTTCACGCCGGCGTATCCTGCCGCATTCGATACCGCCGTGGTTGAGCTCAGGCCCCCCACACCCTGGGTCACGGCGTACTGCACCGTGCGTCCGGCAACGGGCTGGCCGCTGGCCAGAACGCGCACATTCAGCGCAACGCTGCCGCTTCCGCCTTGCGCCACCCAGGCCGCATGCGACAGCGCCGAAATCGCCAGCGCGGCGGAAGTTCCGGTCACCTCACCCTGAACGTAAGCAGTGGCTGAAATCGCCGCCGTCACCGTAAATGTGCCCACCGCAGTCGGTACCAGTCGTGTCACCGCCTCGCCCTGTTCGTCGGTCTGGAGCGAGCAGGTGCTGGCGTTACAGGCGGAAAAGAGAACCGAGGCAGGGCTGGCGCTCAGCCTTACGCTTGCGCCCGCCACCGGCGTAGTGCCATCGCTCTCGACCACGCGCACCCGCAGAGGATTGAGTGCTTCTCCTCCAACCGGAGCGGCCGGATTCGCTGCCCCTTGCAAAAGCACAATCTTGTCGCCCTCCACCGCACCGAAAGCGATCGCGTTAATCAGACTGCTGGTGGCGCCGTCACGTGCTTGCAGGTCAATGTTATAGATGCCGTCGCTCAGGTTGGGCGCAGTCAGCACGATGCGATCGGAAAAGGCGGCAATCACTCGCATATCGCGGCTGTTAATTGTCGCTGTCGTGGCGGCGTTCAAGCCAATACCGCGCACCGTCAGGGCTGCTCCTGACTCTTTCGCCGCGCGCGCGGGCGCAACCGAGTCGCCATAGAAAACGCGGGCCCGGTACCGGAAGTCGGGCCGGCCGTCCCCGCGAAAGTCCGCGATTCCCAGCTTGAAGTTGCCGCTCTCCAGAAAGCGAGCATTAAGGGCCGTCGTCCCCCTCTCGGTGCTGTTGAAGTAAGAGACAGCGACGTCGGGCAGAGAACCGGCGCCTGCTGTATCCGGCCATATCCCAATCACCGGCTGCGCCTTGTTTTCCGTAGCTTTCCCCGCTTCATCCAGCGCTGTGACCTTTACCGTAATCGTGCGGTCCGCGCGAGCTGCGAGCTTGTAGTAGTCAACCTTGCCGTAGGGCGAAAGCGCCCCCGCCCAATTGCCGCCCACCGGCATCCTGCCCGGTGCAGAAAATGCTCCCGCGCTCCCCCCGGCGGGAACAGCGCTGCCCGTCATCACAAAATCATGAGTAACATCGTCGCCCTGGTTGAGCGTGAGCGTGATTGCTGCTGCCGTTCCAGACGGCGCCACCTGGCCAACGCGATAAGGTCCAACCGCCGCGAAATCGGCGCACGCCGGGTCCAGGCTTTCCAGGCTGATCTGGTACTGCGCGCTGGTGTCTGCCTGGGGAAATTCCAGCCCTGCCAGTTCGAAGTAACCCTCCCGCGCAGGATCATTGGAGCCGAACCTGTCGTAACGCTGGCCGCCGTTATCGGTGAAGCCGGTAATCGGATTGCCGGCATTGCCGCGATAAAGGAAACCGGAAATCGAGGCCGCCGAATAGCGGTGGGAAGGCAGGCCGGTGCCGGGATCAATCCAGCGCGCAACCACTTTAACGCCCTGCATGGGTTGCCCCGCTCCTCCGTTTCGCGCTCGAAAATAGACGCTTCCCCGCACCCGCGCCGTGTGGTCGCGCAAAACCTGTTTGTCGGGAAAATTGCCTACATTCGCGCTTGTCACCGCATACAGGGAGGAGATGGCGGCCCGGTCATCCATCTTGAGTTCATCGCCGGCGGTGAAGCACACGGTTGAACCCGGGCAGGGCGGATCGAGCGCATGCATCAAGGGAAAGCCGAGGAAATCATCCGCCGAGGGATACGGCCTGCGCGTGAAAACGTTGTTGTTCAGGTCGACCCAATCCAGGCCCAGCGTGTGCCCCAGCACGCGGATCAGGTGGTACTTGAAATCGGCCAGCACCGCCGACGTCTGGGCGCAGTTGCCGTTCAGCACTACCAGCGCGTGCGCCAGGTGAGCGTCGGCGCTGTAGTTGTCCGGTCCGCCATAAACCGCGTTGCTGCTGCACATGTCGGCTCCGCCCGCCCCCTGTCCCAGCAGAGCGTCCGTCACCTTGCCATCCCGGTCGTAGACAATCGCAATCGGCTTCGCCAAAGCAGTGGGCTGAATGTCGGCCGGCATATTGATCTGGCCGTAGTCAATGAAGACCACATTGCTGCCATTTACGTCCTCATCGAGCTGCCCTGCGCGGGTGGCGCTAAGCGCGGCGGTTGGCACAGACGTCCAGCGTGAGAAAGCGTCGGCCACAAAGGCGTTGGCCTCCGCCTGCGGCAGCACAGGGCTCAGGTCGCCCTGGTCGGTGTAGTACAGCACCGTTCCCTGCGGCCAGGC
>DATJFA010000363.1:0-3037 GCA_035496015.1 Terriglobales bacterium
CCGCCGCGCCCTCGCCCTGGCTTTGGATATTCAGGCCACCATGCGCGAACACGGCCGCCGGGTGAACTTGGACGCGCTGGGAGCAAGGACGCAATGACTGGCAACTCGCATCTCCAAACAGAAACGCTGATTTGGCAGTGGCCTTGAAAGGGACGGCCTTCAGGCCGTCCGCAACTCTCAATGCAGCTTTATCGGTGCCCTGCCCGCCCCACCAGGTACAGCACCAGTGAAAGCACAACGCTCAGAACAATGCAGGTGGCCAGGGGGAAGTAAAAGGTGGTGTTCTTGCCCCGATAAACAATATCGCCGGGCAAGCGGCCAATCGGCACATGCGTGCGTCCGGCAAAGATCAGGATCACTCCGAAAAGGGCGACCAGAAGGCCGAAAAATACCAGGATTTTGCCGAATTCAGCCACTGGTTGAGTCTACCGCAGTTGCGACTCTGACTCCTGAGTACCCGGTTACCAACCTGCTGCTTCTCGCCTGCGTCCTAACTACACAGGTATGGATCCGCGGCAAACCGTTTCGGTAGTGGCCAATTTCCTGATCATTATGGGGCTGGTGATCTACGCCTTTACCCTGTTCGCCGAGTATGAATCCCGAGGGCGCTGGGCCAAAAACATCACCGGCCTGCTGGCCGGAATCGGCATGATGGTGCTGGCCATCGCCCTGCTGCTCACGCCGGCCAATGCTCGCACCATCATGAAGATCGCCCAAAGCGGCGCCGCCGAGGTGCTGCTCTGGGTGAGCACAGGGCTGCTTCTGGCCGCCATCGCCGCTTTCGGCGCCATTACCTACTGGCGCCCCCTACGCCTGCTACATGAGCGCAACATCGAAAGCGACCTCCACCGTGAGCTCCCGAAGATCCCGTAAAGGAACCCCAGCCGACCGCGGCCATGTGGTCCCCTGGCCTCAGCCGGGGGGACCGCCGGCGCCCCAGCCCGCGCCGACCGTCCCACCGCCGCGCTATGCGTTCCTGCGCCGGCTGGGGCCGGGCATCGTCACTGGCGCGGCCAATGTAGATCCCTCCCTGATCGTGACTGCGACCGTGGTAGGGGCTGCTTTCCATTTCTCGCTGCTCTGGGTGGTCGTACTTTGCGTGCCCATTCTGCTGGCGGTTTTCGCGGTCTCGGCGCGCCTTGGGTACCAGACGCGCATGGGACTGGTGCACCTGTTGCGGGAAAACTACGGGCGCAAAATCGCTCTGGCCTGCGCTCTGCTCATCGTGGTGATTAACCTGGCCATGATTGTGGCCGACCTGATGGCGGTCTCTGATGCGCTCTCCATAATCCTCGGGCAAACGCGCATGTTGTTCCTGGCGGCAACCGCCTTCACTATCTGGTACATCCTCATCTTCCGCGATTACCGGCGCATTACTGATGCGCTGGTCTGGCTCTCCCTGCCGCTGTTCGTGTATGTGGTTTCGGCCATTGTTGCCGCGCCTTCACCAGCGCAGGTAGCCTTGCGCACGTTTGTGCCCCACGTGCGGGGCGGAGCCGAGTACGTGGACGCCATTGTCGGCATCTTTGGCTCGCTGCTCACGCCCTATGTCATCGTGTGGCAGACCAGCTCGCGCCGGGAACAGGCGGCGATAGGGGAGGAAGATTCGCATGAGGCGCAGTCACGCGCCGGCACCGTGGTCAGTACTCTGCTGGCTTACTGCGTGATGCTCTCCGCGGCGGCGGTCCTCCACTTTGCCCATCCCGTAGACATGACCACCACCCAGGCCGCTGAGGCCCTCAGCCCGGCGGTGGGCGGCTTCGGCCCTATTCTTTTTTCCATCGGGATAATTGGGGCCGGCATGGTGGCCCTCCCAGTCTTGGTGGCCTCCATGTGTTACAGCATCGCAGAAGCGATGGGCTGGCGCTCTGGCTTGAGCGAACACCCCTGGGAGGCCAAGAGCTTCTACGTCCTCATTTCGCTTTCCATGCTGGCGGCAGTCGTGCTGAACTTTGCCCCCATCAATCCGGTGAAAGCGCTCTACTGGTCGCAGATTCTGGCGGGCGCCCTGACAGTGCCCATTCTGCTGTCTATGCTCGTGCTCTCCAATGACCGCCGCATCATGCGCACCACCAACACCGTGTGGCAGAACTTCTGGATCGGCGGCGCCATCGGCGGCCTCATTGCCATCGGCGCTGTTCTGCTGGCCTGGAGCCTTTAGCATCTGGCAAACCTGTGGAGGGACAGCCGCCCTAGGCTGTCCAGCGGGCGTAGACCGGTCTACTGCAGGCAAGGACGTTGCTAAAATGACCTTGTGAAAACACTTGGCCTGTTGACCATCGCCCTTGCTTCCTGCTTGGGCATGATGGCGCAAAGCAAACCCCTCGAGCTTACCAGCGAACCGGGACATCACCTGGTCCTCAAAAATCAGTACACGCGAGTGTTCCAGGTCACGGTGCAGCCTCATGCTACGACGCAATTGCATCTGCATCGTCATAGCTACCTGTTTGTGAATCTGGGGCAGGCGGAAATCGAAAACGACGTCCAGGGTAAGGCCCCAGTGAAGATGAAGCTGAAGGATGGGCAGACGGAGCTGGCTCCGGGGCCATTCGCGCACGTTATCAAGAACGTTGGCGAGACGCCGTTTCGGAATGTGACCATCGAAATCCTGCGCTCGCCTTCGTCGGCGGCCCAGGGGACCCCTCGGGAGCGCGGGCTCAGCGTGGACAGCGGCCTCATAATTGACGCCCTTTACGACACGGACCAGGTGCGCGTTTCCGAATTTCAGCTCAATCCCGGCGCTCACGTGGATATTCATCAGGACAAGTGGCCGCATTTGTTGGTCGCGGTGAGTGACCTGAAGCTTCGCGACCAGAGGCCGAACGGCCGTGGCGGTGACCTGAATCAGAAAGCTGGCGATATTTCCTGGTCAGAAGGCGGGCATCCGCACACTTTTACCAATCTGGGGCTGAAGCAGGCGCATTGGATTGACGTGGAGTTCAAGTGAAGCCTTCGGCCCAGCCGCAGGCACACGCCGCGCCAGGCTTGCCGCGGCAGCCTGGGCAGACCCTGAAGCTCCTTGCGGCTGCCATATTCC
>DATJFA010000364.1:0-12149 GCA_035496015.1 Terriglobales bacterium
ACGTTGCCACCGGTCAGGTCATCAGCACGGCCACCAACTCGTCGGGCGCGTACAACTCCGGGGCGCTGGTGCCGGGCAGCTATAAGGTACAGATCACGGCCAAGGGCTTCAGCAGTGTGAGCCTGCCGGTAACGGTGCAGGTCGGCAATACGTCCACCGCCAATGCCAAGCTGCAAATTGGCCAGGAGAGCCAGGTGGTCGAGGTGCAGGCCTCCGAAGTTCAGGTGAACACTGAGCAGCCCACCGTGCAGGGTGTACTGAACGCGCAGCAGATTGAGAATCTGCCGGTAAACGGCCGCAACTTCCTCGATTTGGCCCAGCTTGAGCCCGGCGTTCAGATTCAGGATGGTCAGAACTTCGATCCCACCAAGGCCGGTTACTCCTCAATCTCTTTTGGCGGCCGGTACGGGCGCACCGCCCGCATCGAAGTGGACGGCGTGGACGTCTCTGATGAGACCGTAGGCACCACCACCACCGACATCCCCGCCAGCGCCATTCAGGAATTCCAGATCAGCCAGTCCAGCCTCGATATGTCCAGCGAGCTGACTTCCTCGGGCGCGGTCAACGTCACCACCCGCTCTGGGACCAACGCTTACCACGGCGAGGCTTTCGGCGGCTTCCGCGACAGTTCGACTGCCGCCAAGCTGCCGGCACCTCAGGGTTTCGAAGCCCCCTTCCAGCGCAGCCAGTACGGCGGCCGCTTTGGCGGGCCTATCAAGAAGGACAAGCTGTTCTTCTTCGCGGACGGCGAGCGCACGGTACAACATTCGCAAGTTCCCGTCCCCATCTCCGAGCCTTTCCAGGCATTGTCCGGCACCTTCTCCGATGCTTTCCGTAACGGCAGCCTGCTGGGCAAGCTGGATTACCAACTATCCCACAATGCCCACCTCTTTTACCGCTACACTTATTACAAGAGCGTGCTTGGCGCCAACTTCGGTTATGGCTATTCGCTGTACGACACGTCGAACATCACTCGTGATCACGTTGTCGGCCTGGATTTCAATACCGGCACCTGGACCCACGCGGTTCGCTTCTCCTACCTGAAGTTCCAGAACCAGATTGTGGATGCTACCACCGGCAATAGTGCCTTGCCGTTTTCCAATCTGGGCATGGAAATCTTCATGGGCAACACCGGCCTGATTGCCGGTCCCAACCTGCTGGCTCCGCAGAGCACGCCCCAGAGCAACCGCCAGGTACGCTATGACGGCAGCAAACCTCTCGGTTCGCACATCATCCGCTTCGGCATTTCCTACAACCACATCCAGGGTGGCGGATTCGCGTCGTTCTTCAAGAACGCGCCCCTGGTGCAAGCCGCGGTTGACACTGGTGAAATCGCCGCTGCGGCCACTGGGCCATTCCCCGGGGGCTCGGCCAACCCGTTGAACTATCCGGCTGATTTCATCCTGATGGGCAACGGTTTGGGTTTTGCTACCACAAAGCCTTCCTTCCAGTTCCCTGCAGGTGGTCTGGGACCAGACAACCGCATCCTGACTTACCTGGGCGACTCCTGGAAGATTAAGCCGAACTTCACACTCACTTATGGCCTGCGCTACGAGCGCGACACCGGCCGCACGGATAGCGACCTGCCGGCCATTCCGGCACTGAGCCAGCTATTCCCAGGTCTGGGGAACCCCGTGCGCCAGCCCAACACCAACCTGGCGCCTCAAATGGGGTTTGCCTGGGATCCGACCGGCGCGGGTAAGACCTCGATTCGCGGTGGCGTCGGTCTGTTCTACGAGAACGCCGTCTGGAACAACGTGCTCTTTGACGGTCCTCCGCGCGAATCCACCGGCGCATTTCTGATCTTCCTGCCGCCTTGTGCCGCGCCGGGGCAGGCATCCGGACTGCCCATCCCCGGGGGCCAACTCCTGGCCGGACCCGATGTGTGCGGCACCTCCGCTGGTCCTCCGCTGATCGGCACGGCTGCCACCGCCATCGCCAACTTCCAAAAGCAGTGGCAGGCCATGACGCCAGTTGATCTCAAAGCTCCCAATCCCAACTATGTACAGACCAACCTTACGCAATGCCCGCTCGGCATTGGCTGTTTCTTCGCTCCCGGCGCCTCCATGTTTGACCCCAACTACCGTTCGCCCCGTTCGGTGCAGATGAACATCGGCATCCAGCGGGAGATTCGCCCGGGCATGGTCATCAGCGCCGATTACATCCGCAACGTGCAGACCCACTTCCTGCTGGGTGTGGACGTGAACCACGCCGGCGATGTCCGTTACTTCAACAAGACCGGCGCGCTGGACGCCATCAATGCGGAGAATGCCAGCCTTAACTGTCCCGCGGGCCCAGCCGGAATTAATTGCGCTATTGGCAAAGGGGCTACCATTGCTGATTACGCTGGTCTAGGGCTGGGATCTGCGAGTGACATGGGCGGCGCCAGTTGCATGGCCGCTCTGGGTTATCCTTGCGCCTTCGGCGGCATCAATCCCTTCGCGCCGCCGCTGGGCTTCTTGGAACCCATCGGTCGCTCGGTGTACAACGGCCTGCAGGTAAAGTGGACGGAGAACGTCAAGCAGCCCTTCCGCGGAGTGCGTGGCCTGAACTTCCAGGTGTCCTACGCCCTGTCGCGGTTCGAGAACTCCGGCGGCGGCGAGAACCCTGACAGTTCGGTGACCGCCGGCAGAAGCGACCAGGATTTCATCATTCCTGCGCTGGATAACTCTCAGCCCAACCGCTACTTCGGACCTTCCGTGCTCGACCGCACCCACCAGCTCTCCTTCGGTGGCTATGCTGACCTGCGCGGCGGATTCCAATTCAGCGTGATCTCCCACTTCTACAGCCCACTGTCCATCACGCCGGTGGTGCCCAACACCAACATTGGCGCGGGCGAAATCTTCCGCACCGACTTCACTGGTGATGGAACCACCCAAGACCCGCTGCCCGGAACGCATGTGGGCAACTTCGATCGTGGCGTGACTGCCAGCAGCCTCAACAATCTGATCAACTCCTTCAACGGCACGGTCAACCAGGTCACCCCCGCGGGGCAGGCGCTGATCGGCAGTGGCTTCTTCACGCTGGCTCAGCTGCAGGCGTTGGGTGCAACCATCAACGGTGGCGCTCCGCTGGCCACAGCTCCTGCAGGACAAGTCAACCTCGACTGGCTCCGCGCCCTCGACATGACCCTGTCCTGGAACTACACCATCAAGGAGAAGCTGACAATCCGTCCCAGCGTCGGCTTCTACAACGTGCTCAACTTTGCCAACTTCGACCTGCCGGGCAGCATGCTTTCCGGCTTGCTCAGTGGCAGTTCCGGCACAATCAACGGCACCGACTACGCCGGCCACTTCACCAACCGGGCCGGCGCGGGCACGGGCCTGAACTCGCTGGGCACGCCACGGCAAATCGAATTCGGGTTGCGGGTGAGCTTCTAAACCGCTACTCGGCTCGAAACACTACCGCCAGTCTCGGAGGCGACTCCAGACTGGCGGTTTTATTTTGCAGCACCGGTGGCCTCTGGCCTGGGTTCAGCGGGTTTCGCTAGCGCGAGATTTCACCGCGCAGCTGCTTGGCCAGTTTTTCGATTTTCTTCAGCCGGCTGGCCAGATCTTTGGCCAGCAATCCTTTGGCGGTCAGGTCAATGTCCGGAGGAATGGAGCGCGCGAGCGTGGCCAATTCCCGGGACTCACGTTGCATTTGCGCCAGGTTCGGCCGCTGTGCCTGGTCCATTCGCGGAGCCGTTTCTTTGTCGAGCTCCTGCGCCTGCCGTTCGGCTTCGCGGTAGCCAGGAGGAACGGCGTAGCCCGGAGGGGGTGATGAGCTTTGAGCCAAGGCCAAACCACTGAGCAGTAATACAGGAGGGACGAGCAGAAGTCTTTTCACGGCGCACCTCTGTCGGGCAGGTAATCTTACTCTTTTTTAGCGCGGACAAATCAGAGCTAAGCTCCAACTCTGTGTCCTTAGGGTTGGTCGAGCTGTTGCAATCGCTGCGCCTCGTCGTGTTCCTGCCGAGCCTTTGCTTCGTCGCCCAGCACGGTATACACGTTTCCCAGGAACTTGTGGGCATCGGCCGATTGCGGCTGCAGTTGCACCGCCTTTTTCAGGTACGGCAGCGCCTCGGCTGCCTGGTTCTGCATGGCCAGCAGTCGCCCCAGCAGCAGATTTGCCCGGTAGTTATCGGGATTAAGCCGGGCGGCAGTCTGGTATTCCTTCATAGCGTCAGCAATCCGGCCGCTCTCCTCGTAGGCGGAGCCTAAATAGAAGTGCAGTGCGTCAGAGTTCGGATCCTGGGCGATCGCGGCTTGCATCTGTTTCGCCGAACCTTCCCAATCGCCCATTTCGCCCAGCGCCGCCCCCAATTCGTAGTGCGCGTCCGCCGCCTGCGGCGTGAGCTCGACCGCCTTTTGCAGCCAGGGCACAGCCTTAGCGTATTCTCCCAGGCTGTTCCAGGCCCGGCCTAACTGCAGGTTGGCGATGGCAATACCCGGCTCTGCCTGGAGCACCTGTTCCAGAAGCGGGATGGCCTCGCGATAGTGTTGCTCCTCAGTTTCCAGCAAAGCCTTATGCAGTGAGTTTGAGATAGCAACTTTTTCCTTGGGATCGGCGCCTCTCTTTTCTTCCGTCTCCGGTTTGCTCGAGCCGGAGCTCACGTAGCCCAGAGCCTGCAGTTGAGCCGCCTGTTGCGGAGTGAGGACCGTTTGCGCTCCTCCGGCGCGAGACGTCTTTCTGCGAAACGCCTCCAGTTGTGCCGCCATGGCGTCGGCCACGGCGGGAGCGCCGGCGGCCAAATTGTGCAGATCCCCCGGATCCGAGCTTTGATCGTAAAGTTCGCGTTCCGGGGCATCAATATACAGGTACTTTCCCGCCCGCCAGGAACGCAAGGAACTCCACCCGAAGGCGCGATGCGGGTAGTCAGTCTCGGCATACTCGGGGCGGTCGGCCGCGCTTGCAGGCCGAGAGCGTGCGGTGATCGCTTGACTTGCAACTCTCTTCATTGAT
This sequence comes from Terriglobales bacterium, assembly GCA_035496015.1. Lineage (GTDB taxonomy): Bacteria > Acidobacteriota > Terriglobia > Terriglobales > Acidobacteriaceae > JAICWP01. The sequence continues at coordinate 4,945 of DATJFA010000364.1, forward strand.
TCCAGCAAGCTTGCGCCCTGCATGACCGGCGGCGGGGAAATGCCCAGCTCCTCTAGAAGGGTAGGAGCGATATCCACTAGACCTACGCGGCTTTCGACGGCCAGGTGGTGGGCCCGTTCACCCGGAAGCTTAATCAGCAGCGGAACGTGCACGGTGTCGTCATAAAGCAACAAGCCATGGCTCAGCTCTCCATGCTCCCCAAAAGCCTCGCCGTGGTCAGCCACAACCACGAGAAGAGCGTCCTGGTAAAGACCGCGCGTGCGCAGCGCCGCCAGCAACCGGCCCACTGCGGAGTCAACGTAAGCAATTTCGCCGTCATAGGGCGAAGACGCGTACCGGGTTTTAAATGGTGGTGGCGGATCGTAGGGATCGTGCGGGTCATAGAAATGCAGCCAGAGAAAGAAGGGGCCGTCGGGATGCCGATTTAGCCATCCCAGGGCCTGCGCCACTACTTCCATTCCCCGGCGTTCAATACTGTGGTAGCGATCGTCACCCGGCCGGCGGGCGTGAAACGGCGCATCATAGGTGTCAAAACCGCGGTCAAATCCCGGCGCTGACGCGCTCTTTGGGTCCAGCACTTGCGACCCCACAAACGCTGCCGTGCGATAGCCGTGCCGGCGAAGAATCTCGGGAAGATAGGGCAAATCCTTTTCCAGCGGCGATCCCAGATCGCTCACGTGATTGAACTGAGGGTAGGTTCCCGTGAGGATAGTGGCGTGCGAGGGCGTGGTCAGTGGTACCTGCGAGTAGGCCCGGAGAAATACCGCAGATTGCCGTGCCAGCGCGTCCAGGTTGGGAGTGAGCCCGCGTCTTGAGCCAAGAAAGCCCATGCGGTCAGCCCGCGTCGTATCCAGGGTGATGAGAATTACGTTGGCTGGCGCAGCCCAGCTTGTGAGAGAACTGCCCGCCGCCAGAAGCAGCACGGCCAGCCATTGGATGGATGTGGGGACCCGGACTTCCATGGAAAACCCGCAGGAATCAGGATATTACACCGCGCCAGCACACGCTCTGCCGTGGTCAGCGTGCGCCTGCCGGCAGAGTGGGCGTTGCCCTTCCTCTACCGCCTCACTTTTTGCCACTCTTACGCATCCTTCCGGATCGGTATCCATTCGAAAAGTTTAGAAGCAAATCGCAAAAAAGCGATATAATCTCTCCCCAATCAGAGGAGGGCACATCATGGCGCTGGGCCATCAGCCGTTGGGCGGCTCCACCTACGTCACTCTGGAAGGCACCGGCTACCTGCTGGGAGGGCAGAATAGTTTGAAGGTGTCCTACTCCATTGATATGCACCATCGCCTGGAGGAGCGTTCGCCCCTCCCGCCTGTGTTGCGCTCGCAAGCCTGGGGCGTAATCGACGCCGATCACATGCCGCTGGTTACCATTCCAGAGTCACAGAATCCGCGCTTGCGCCTGCAGGATGGACGCGTCGTCAAAATCCGCTTCATCTCGGGCAATCACTTCGCCCTCATGGGCGACCTTGCCTGATAAAACCTTGCCTGACAAAAAAGGCGGGCCCGCAAGCCCGCCTTCTGTGCAAAGACTCCCCTGTGGGCCGTTAAGCTGCCTTGGCCTCCAGGTTGATGCGCTCTGACAAGCCGTTCAGGATGCGGTCCGCTTCTTTCTCCTCATCCAAGGTTTGCTGCAGCAGTTGTGCCCAGTCAGTGTGGCCCAGCAGCCTGGCGTAGGTGCGTACCGTGCCGTAACCGGCCATTTCATAGTGCTCCACCCGCTGCGCAGCCGAGATGATGCCGGCATCGCGCACCTCTGGCTCGCCGTCTCTCTTGATCATTTCCTCGCCTTCCTTGATCAGGCCTTCCATGCCCTTGCACTTCTGATCTTCGCGGTCCACCTTGGGCAGTTGATCGAAGATCTGGTCCAGGCGGCGCAGCTGGCCTTCGGTTTCCCGCAGGTGCTGGTCAAGGGCGTTCCGCAGGTCCGGCGAGGAAGTCTTCTCCATCATTTTGGGCAGCGCCTTGATGATCATCTTTTCGGCCGAGTACAGGTCCTGCAACTCGGTGATAAATAGTTCGCGTAACGATTCCAGTTTCATGCTTGCTTTCCTCCTGTCATGAAAAGTGTTGGTTTGGGGATACGTCAGGGCTAAAACAGTAGGAGGAGCAGGCATGAGGGGAGGTTGTCCTTTCGAACTCCGCCCCAAGTTGCTGCGCGCCGGCTGGCACGAAGGAGAGAGCTGCCGGCCGCGAATTACTCTTCGGCCAGCATATCGCCTATTGTGGGCTTGTGTTTCTGCTCCGCCGCCTTCTTGCGTTGCGGCTGGCGGCGGGTAGGCGGCGGCGATCCAATCTGTTCCCGGGCCGCGGCTTTCACTGCCTGTACCGCGCGAAATTTGCGAGCTTTCTTCTTGGGCATAGGAACCGAGAGCCTGCAGTGCCTGCAATTATGCAATAATTCATACAAATGGCACTCGACGAACGCGCTTTTTTTGACGAGAAGCTGGAAATGAAACCGGCCACCCTGAATTGCCCCCACTGCAGGCAATCAGGCGAATACGAGCTGGGCTGGTTCGTGCGCACCAAGAAAACCCAGATACCGCGCGGCGCCGACGAGCGCGACCGTGCGCGCTATGCCAAGCTGCGCTCCTACATGCTGCGCCGTGATGATATGACCGCCTGCAAAAATCCGCGCTGCCGCAAGCGCTTCGATATTTCCGGAGTGCAATCGGTGGTGTTCACTGAGTAGGTATGGAAGCAGAGCCCAAACACTTGGTAGTAGCACAATCCGCCCAGAGGGGCCTCAGCCCCGAAGGGTCTCCCGTTCACCAGGCACACTACGAACAGCGCGAGATACCTCCACGACTAGACCCTCTTGGCTTTGTGCGATCTTTATTGCATCAGCATCCGTTCCCGCCCATTTCGGGAATCCGCCCGCCACAATCCAGCCCCATGTTTCTCAAAAGCATCTCACCTAATTTATACTGACAAGTTTCCTCCGCGCCCGCAGTGCCAACAGGCGGCGCGCAGAGCAAGACAGAGGTGAGCATTGAAGATTCTCGTCTGCATGAAGCAGGTGCCGCAGAAAGACGCACCGCTCAAGCTGAACGAGTCCGGAACCTGGATTCGTGAAGATGTTTCCTACGAAGTCAACGAGCCTGACGCCTACGCGCTGGAGGAAGCGTTGCGGCAGAAGGAGAAGCACGGCGGCGAAGTAGTGGTGATCACCGCCGGACCGGCACGCGCCCAGCAGGTGCTGCGCGAGGCGCTGGCCAAAGGCGCCGACCGCGCCATTCACCTGGAAGATGCTGCCTTTGTTGCCCTGGACGCCATCAACACCGCGCGCGCCTTTGCCGCCGCCATCAAAGACGAAAAGTTTGACCTGATCTTTACCGGGCTGCAGTCCGACGATTACGGCTACGCGCAGACGGGCGTGATTCTGGCGGAGTTGCTGGGCTGGCCGCATGCCACCATCATCATGCAAATTGAAAAGTCGGAGGGCGGCATCAAGGTAAAGCGCGAATTGGAGGCTGGCTATTTCCAGTTTGTGGACATGCCTCTGCCCGCGGTGCTGACCATCCAGTCCGGCATCAACAAGCTGCGCTATGCCACGCTCATCGGCATCAAGCAAGCCAAAAACAAGCCACTGCGCAAGCTGGCGCTGGCAGAAGTCCAGGGAGCGCTCTCAACAAACCTGCTGAAACTGGAACGACTCTACGTGCCGCAGAAGACCAAGAACACCGAAGTTCTGCAGGGCAGCGCCGGCGAAATTGCCAAGAAGCTGACCGAGAAGCTGCGCAACGAAGTGCGGGTGCTGTAGCAGGTGTGGAGGAATGCGGGTGCTGGCGTGTGTTGTTCCGCCAGGGCGCATCCAGGAGATTATGGGTTACTTCATTAAGACTTATAAAGATCGCGGCGACGAGGCCATGGATACCCAGCGCCTGGGCGCAATCCTGCTGACCATAGGCTGGCAGATCATCGTTTTCGACTTCGTCGTCGGCGTCTGGATCTGGGTGGGCTTGCGCGGCGGCTCTCTTTTTTGGTTCTGGTGGGTGGTGGGAACGGGGATCGTCGCCTTGTTCCTGCTCTGGCTGGGCGCTCATAAGCGGACGGTGGGAGAGCGCATGCTGGCCGAAACCGTGCGCCGATGACAGCTTGTAAATGGCCTTCGAGGCCGTAGCAAGCTTCCATCACCAGGCACGCCGAGTTTGCCGGGAAAGGGAATCTGGTTCGATAAATGATTTCTTTGCGGTCTCTGCGCACTCGGCGGTGAAATATTTGTTTTGAAATAATGAACGACTTCCTATGGCAGACACTATCCTGGTTGTAGTCGAGCAGCGCGAAGGAAAACTGAACCGCGTCTCCTGGGAGACGCTGACCGCGGGACAGGCCATCGCCGCCCAAACTGGCTGGCCGCTGGAAGCGGCAGTAGTGGGCGCCGGCAACATCGCCGGCGAAGTTGCGGGCAAGAAAGTGGCCAAAGTCTACGCGCTGGAGTCGCCCAGGCTTGAGCCTTACACGCCCGATGCCTTTGCCCACGCGCTGAAGCAGTTCCTCTCCGGGCGCCAGCCGCGCCTGGTGCTCATGCCGCACACCTACCAGGTGCGCGATTTTGCTCCCAAGCTGGCCACCGCTCTTGGCCGCGTGCTCATCAGCGACTGCATCGGGTACAAGCATGAGGGAGGAAAGCTTTTGTTTACCCGTCAGATGTTCCAGGGAAAATTTGCCGCCGATGTTTCCTTCAGCGGCGAGCCGCCGTGGTTCGTCACCTTCCAGAATGGCGCCTTTCGCGGCGACAAGGTGGAAGCCGGAGCATCTGCCGCGCCCGTTGAAACCGTGCAGGCCGAAATTCCCGACGGCGTGGTGCGCAACCAGCCGCACGAAACGTTCAAGGAAGCCAAGCAGGCCGTTGACCTGACTCAGGCGGAAATCATTGTGGCCGTCGGCCGCGGGATTAAGGAGCAGAAGAATATTGAGCTGGCCAGGCAGCTTGCCGAGGCGCTGGGGGGCGAAATTGCCGCTTCCCGGCCCATCTGCGACGCCGGCTGGCTGCCCATGGACCGCCAGATTGGTTCTTCCGGGCAAACCGTCGCGCCCAAGCTTTACCTCGCCCTTGGCATCAGTGGCGCCATTCAGCACATTGTAGGTATGAAAGGCTCGCGCACTATCGTGGCTGTTAACAAGGATGCCGAAGCGCCCATCTTTGAAATCGCCGATTACGCTGCCGTCGGCAACCTGTTCGAAATCGTTCCCCCGCTGATTGAGGAAGTGAAGAAGGTAAAAGGGGCCTAAGAAGCGGATAAAATAGCCGTATGGAACTAACACTGACTGCCGTGTTCGAGGAAGTGCCGGAGCGGGAGGGCGGGGGATTCTGCGCCTATGTCGAAGAAATTCCTGGCGCTAACACGCAGGGCGCAACCATCGAGGAAGCCCGGGAAAATCTAAAAGATGCAATCCGGGAATTGCTGGCGGCACGACGTGACGTACTTGGCGAAGAGCTGGCAGGCCATAATGTGATTCGCGAAAAAATTACCGTCGCTATGGCTTAGGCCTGCCATGAAACTGACGGACTTGGTGCGGCATTTACAGACGCATGGCTGCATCCTGGTTCGTGATCGCGGTAAACACAGCGTGTACTGCAATGCCGCGCGTGAGCGTTTCACTGCCGTTCCTCGACACCGTGAAATCAACACCTTTACGGCCAGAAATATTTGCCGCGATCTGGGGATACCAGAGCCAAGGCAGCGCTGAGCTGACTTAGGCCGTGATTCAGACGGATGACCGAGAGCTGACCGCTGAGTGCTAAAATGCTGATCTTCCGCAAACCTCTCCCCAACGTCACTCGCCCGCAGATGGAGGCCGACGTGGTCATCGTCGGCGGCGGGCCGGCGGGCATGGCATGCGCCCTGCGGCTTTCACAACTGATCGACGCGCACAACGCGACTCATCCGGATTCGCAGCTCAGCAAGGAAAACATTTACGTGCTGGAGAAGGCGCGCGAAATCGGCCAGCACTGCCTTTCCGGCGCCCTGCTCGACCCGCGCTCCATGCGCGAGCTGTTGCCCGGCTTCGAGAAAGAAGCTCCCATCGAGGCCGAGGTCACCAAAGAGGCCGTGTACTTCCTGACACGTAACGGCCAGTTCAAGCTGCCCATCACTCCGCCGCCGTTGCGCGACCACGGTAACTACGTAATCTCCCTCAATCGCTTCGTTAAGTGGCTGGGGGGCAAGGTGGAAGAGACCGGCATTACCGTCTTCACTGGCTTTGCCGGCTCGGAACTGCTGGTGGAAGGCGAGCGCGTCATCGGAGTCCGCACCGACGACAAGGGTGTAGACAAACAGAACCAGCCCAAATCCAACTTCGAACCGGGTTACGACCTGAAATCCAAGGTGGTAATCCTGGCCGAAGGCACGCGCGGCTCGCTCACCAAGCAGCTCATCGGCCGCTTCCAACTGGACCGCGAGCGCAATCCCCAGACTTATGGCCAGGGGGTGAAGGAGTTGTGGGAAGTGCCCGCCGGCCGGGTTGCGCCGGGGCAGGTGATCTACACCATGGGCTGGCCGCTGACCTCGAAAGAATACGGCGGCGCCTGGATTTACGGCGGCAAGGATAACATTGTTTCGCTCGGCTTTGTCACCGGACTCGACTATCCCGATCCGCGGCTTGACCCTCAGCGCGTGCTGCAGGAATTCAAGCGCCATCCCCTTGTGCGCAAGCTGCTCGATGGCGGCAAGATGATCCGCTACGGCGCCAAGTCCCTGCCTTATGGCGGCTGGTGGGCCATTCCGCCGGTCAGCGGCGATGGCTGGATGATCCTGGGTGACTCCGCGGGCTTTCTGAATTCGCAACGGCTGAAAGGCATTCACCTGGCTATCAAAAGCGGCATGCTGGCGGCGGAGACGGCCTTCGAATGCCTGCAGAAAAACGACTTTTCTGCCGCGGCTACTTCTGCTTATCAGAAGCGCGTGGAGAACAGCTGGATCAAAACCGAGCTGTGGAAGGTGCGCAACTTTCATCAGGGCTTTGAGCACGGCTTCTGGCATGGCATGGTCCACGCCGGGCTGCAGCAATTCACCGGCGGCCGCGGCCTGCACGCCCGCTACTCCGCCAGCTCCGGCCACGCCCGGATGAAGAAGCTGGCGCAATTGCCCGCTGACGGCGGCGCCGAAGCCCATCTCCTTGAAAAGGCCAAAGGCGACGGCAAGCTCACCTTCGACAAGCTCACCGACCTCTATCACTCCGGCACCAAGCACG
>DATJFA010000365.1:0-8097 GCA_035496015.1 Terriglobales bacterium
GCCGATCACGTTCTGCTTGCCCGCCAACAAGCCCTTTGCGGACTGCAGAGCTTCCGGTCGGCTGACGGGCTGCGCAACTCCTTCGCGGCGCAACATCGGCCGACGGATCCGCCGCGGGCTGTTCACGAACTCGTACCCGTAGCGCCCGCGGTCGCAGAGGAAGTACCCGTTCACCGCGCCGTTGTAGCGGTTCACAATGCGCCGCAACATGCCGTAGCGCTCGCCCGGGCTGGTATTGCACCCCAACCCGCAATGGGTGCAGATAGAAGGCGCGAACTGCAGGTCCCACTTGCGCGTGTAGTGATGCTTGAGAGTTGCGTCCGTGAACACGCCCGTAGGACAGACCTCCACCAGGTTGCCGCTGAATTCATTTTCCAGGACGCCATCCTGGTGGCGCCCGAAAAACACCAGGTTGCGCAACAGGTGCGCGTCGAAGTCCTCTCCGCCAGCATACTCGCGGTAGAAGCGCACGCAGCGGTAGCACTGGATGCAGCGGTTCATCTCCTGATTGACAAACGGCCCCAAGTACTGATTGCGGAACGTGCGCTTCTCGTATGGGTAGCGGCGGTAGTCGTGCCCGGTCATCACCGTCATGTCCTGCAGGTGGCACTCGCCGCCTTCGTCACACACCGGGCAGTCGTGCGGGTGATTGAGCATCAGTCCTTCAATCACGCCGGCACGGAACTTCACCGCGTCAGGATCGTGGATGGCAATGCGCGTCCCCTCGCCGGCGGGCGTCATGCAGGCCATCACCAGCTTGCCGTGGGTGTCGTTCTCATCGCGGAACTGCTTGACCGCGCACTGGCGGCAGGCCCCCACCGAGCCCATGGCCGGATGCCAGCAGAAATATGGCAGGTTGAAGCCCAGCGTCAGCGCGGTGAACAGCATGTTCTGCGCCGGGTCGGCGGTGTAGGGCTTGCCGTCAATGTACACAGTGGTCACGCCTATTTCCAGGGACAGCGCTGCTCGTGGATGTGCCGCTCAAAATCCTCGCGGAAATATTTGAGCGCGCTCTGCAGCGGCTCCACCGCGCCCGGAGCCAGCGCGCAAAAAGTGTTGCCCGGTGCGCTGAACCAGGTTTGAAATTCCAGTTTTTCCAGGTCGCCTTCCCGGCCCTGGCCATCTTCCAGCGCGCGCAAAGTGCGCTCCGCCCAGTTCAAGCCGCTCCAGCACGGCGTGCACCAGCCGCACGATTCCTGCGCGAAGAATTTCTCCAGGTTCCACACCATGCCCACGGGGCAGGTCTGGTCATCGAGCACGATCATGGTGCCCGTGCCCATGCGGCTGCCCACTTTCTGCAAGGCGGTAAAGTCCATGGCCGTGTCGAGGTGTTCCTCAGTTACGAAATCGGTGGAAGCGCCGCCGGGCAGCAGGCCGCGGAAGCGCAAGCCTTCGCGCATTCCGCCGGCGTGTTCTTCCAGCAACTCGCGCACGGTGGTGCCCATGGGCAGCTCCCACAAGCCGGGGCGTTTGACCTTGCCGCTGGCGCCATAAAGCTTGGTGCCACCATCGGCGGTGCGGCTCAACTTTTTGAACCACTCGGCGCCCTTGTTGACGATGTGAGGCAAATTGCAAAGAGTCTCCACGTTTTGCACGATGCTGGGCTTACCGAAGAGCCCGGACACCTGCGGGAACGGCGGCTTGGTGCGCGGATTGGCGCGCTTGCCTTCCAATGCATTGAGCAATCCGGTTTCCTCGCCGCACATGTAGCGCCCGGCGCTGGTGTGCAGATACATCTCCAGGCTGTAGCCGGAACCGAAAACGTTCTTGCCCAGATAGCGCGCGTCATACGCCTCAGCCAGCGCTTTCTGCAGCCGCCGGGCTGACTCGACGTACTCTCCGCGCAAAAAGATGTAGGACACCTCCGCCTGAATCGCCCAGGCGGCGATGCTCATGCCTTCGATGAGCTGGTGGGGGGTGGCCTCGAGCAGCAGGCGGTCCTTGAAAGTGCCGGGCTCCATCTCGTCGGCGTTGCAGATCAAATACTTGGGGCGAGGCGCGTCCGTGCCCATGGGCACGAAGCTCCACTTCACGCCGGTGGGAAATCCGGCGCCGCCGCGGCCGCGTAGGGTGGAATCTTTCACCACCTGCTGCACTTCACGCGGATCCATGCGCAGCACCTTGCGCATGCCCTGGTAGCCTCCAACCGCCTCATGGGCGCGCAGGTCGAGCGGCTGGCCATCAGGCCGCACGTGTTGGGTGAGCGGTTTCTCCATCTCTACTTGTAGTTCTCCAGCGCCTTTTCCGCGCCATCCGGATCGAGGTCGCGGTGCAGATCTTCATCCACCATCATGGCGGGCGCGTGGTCGCAGGTTCCCAGGCAGACGATGGGCAGCAGGGTGAAACGGCCGTCGGATGTGGTTTCGCCCAGGCGCACGCCCAGCTTGCTGCACAGGCGTTCGCGCAGCCGGTTATAGCCCATGATCCAGCAGCTCACGCTGTCGCACAGCAGCACCACGTGGCGTCCCACCGGCTTGCGGTAAAGCAGGTTGTAAAAAGTAGCTACGCCGTCCAGTTCGTCCAGCGACATCTCCAGCAGCTGCGCTATGTCCTGCAGGCTCTCATCGGAAATCCAGCCGCGATGCCGCTGCACAATCTTCATGGCGTCAATGCAGACGGCGCGCCTGGTGGGATAACGCGCGAACTCAGCCTCAATCTCCCGCCTCTCTTCGGCGCTCAGCGGCAAATCTTTCTCCCCCTCTATCGGTCTACGTCGGCGAGCACGTAATCAAAGCTTCCCAGGATTGCCAGCAAGTCGGAAACGATCAGGCCGCGGCAGGTACGCGGCAAGATCTGCAGGTGAGGAAACGATGGCGTGCGGATGCGGGTGCGGTACGAATTAGTATTGCCGTCGCTCACCAGGTAATAGCCGTTGTTGCCCTTGCTGGCCTCGATGGCGCCCAGCGCTTCTCCGGGCGGAATCACCGGCCCCCAGCTCACGTTCAGGAAATGGGTGATCAGGGTTTCGATGTCGTGCATAGTGAAATTCTTGTTGGGTGGCGTGGCCAGTGGATTGTCCGACTTGTAGGGCCCTTCCGGCATGTTGTTAACGCACTGCTCAATGATGCGCAGGCTCTGCCGCATCTCCTCCACGCGCACCTGGGCGCGGGCATAGCAGTCGCCGCCCCGGGCTGTGGGAATGTCAAACTGAAACTGGTCGTAAACCGAGTACGGTTGTTTTTTGCGAAAGTCCCAAGCGAAACCGGTGGCGCGCAGGTTGGGTCCGGTCACTCCCCACTCGATGGCTTCCTCTTTCGTTATGACCCCGACGCCCACGGTGCGCGCCTTGAAGATGCGGTTGGCCATAATTTCGCGGTCATACTCGCGCAGCTTGGGCGGGAGGTAGGCGATGAAGTCGCGGAACATCTGCTCCCAGCCGTTAGGCAGGTCCTGGGAAACGCCCCCGATACGGAACCAGTTGGGATGCATGCGGGCGCCGCACACCGCTTCCACAATGCCCAGGGCGCGCTCGCGGTCGTTGAAGGTGTAGAAGACGGGTGAGAGCTGGCCCACGTCCTGGGCGAAGGTCCCGTACCAGACGAGGTGGCTGATGATGCGGTATAACTCCGCCATCATCACCCGGATAACCTGCCCACGCGGCGGCACCTGGATGCCGGCCAGCTTCTCGACGGCGGTCAGGTAGGCGAAGTTGTTGATTACCCCGCTCAGGTAATCCACGCGATCGGTGTAGGGAATGTAGGTGTGCCAGGTCTGGCGCTCGCCCATTTTTTCCGCGCCGCGGTGGTGATAGCCGATGTCCGGAACGGCATCCACGATTTGCTCGCCATCCAGCTGCAGGACGATGCGCAACACTCCGTGGGTGCCGGGATGCTGCGGCCCCACATTCAGAAAAATGAAATCGGCGCCGTCATGGCTGCGCTGCATGCCCCATTCTTCCGGCTTGAAGCGCAGGGCCTCCTGCTCGCGTTCTTCTTTTTTTTCGTCCAGCTGGTAAGGACCCATTTCGGTGGCGCGCGCGGGATGATCTTTGCGCAGCGGGTGTCCCTTCCACGTGGGCGGCATCAGGATGCGCACCAGGTGAGGATGGCCTTCAAACACAACGCCAAACATGTCCCAGGCCTCGCGCTCGTACCAGTTGGCGGCGGGAAAGATGCGGGTGATAGTGGGCAGCGATAGCTCCGCGGAGAGCGGCACCTTGACGCGTATGTATTGGTTGCGGTCGAACGACAGCAGGTGATAAATGACGGTGAAGCTGCTTTCGGGCTGGCCTTCGCGATGCGCGCGCACTCGTTCGTCAATGACGGTCAGGTCGTACAGCATCCTGTACGGCTGGGGAATTTCGGTTTTCAAAAATGCAACAACTTCGCTGATTTTTTCCTTTTGCGTCCAGAAGGTCGGAATGGAATCGCGGGTTTCCTGCGGCGTTATCCCCGCCAGGCCGAACTTCTCCTGCAGCTCATCAACAACCGTCGGGCTGGCAACCAGGGGCATCTTTCAGATTTCGTCGGGAGTTTTGAGGCTTGTGACCTTCCTTCTCTGCTCCATCTTCAGGTCGCGCATGGAGGGCATCGGCGGCCGCTCCACTTCCTGCGGCCCAATCGCCCAGCTCAGCGGCCGGCGCTCGCTGCCCACCGCCTTCTGCAGCAGCAGCAGCCCTTCCATAAACGCCTCCGGGCGAGGCGGGCAACCAGGCACATACACGTCCACGGGAAGAAATTTATCAACCCCCTGAACCACGCTGTAGATGTCGTACATCCCACCGGAGTTGGCGCAGGACCCCATGGAAATCACCCAACGCGGCTCCATCATTTGTTCGTACAGGCGCTGGATGACGGGCGCCATTTTTATGAAGACGGTGCCCGCGATTACCATGAGGTCGGCTTCGCGGGGCGTGCCGCGAATGACCTCGGCGCCGAAGCGCGCCACGTCGTACTTACTGGTCAGGCTGGTGGCCATCTCCACGTAACAGCAGGACAGGCCAAAGTTGAACGGCCAAATGGAATTTTTGCGCCCCCAGGCCAGCAGATCCTGCAGGCGCGACATGATCAGGCTGCGCCGCACCGTGTCGGCCAGCGGCGCGTTGTCCGTCTGCCTGAGACTCTCGGTAGCGCCCGGCTTCGTCAACGACCAATTCATCAGATTCCTCGCGCCGAACCCTGCCGGGGACGGGCGGGCCGCGGATTCCAGTCCAGCGCCCCCAGCTTCCACAGGTAAGCCAGCGCCACCACCAGCACGCCGATAAAGATGACCATCTCGCCGTAGCCGGCCCAGCCCAGCTCGGTGGCGGCGACCGCCCAGGAGTAAATGAAAACGGCCTCCAGGTCGAAGACCACAAAAAACATCGCGATCAGATAGAACTTGGCGGAAAGCCGGACGTGCGCCGAGCCTTCCGAGAGGATGCCGCCTTCATAGGGCGCGCCGGTTGCCGGCTCGCGATGTCGCGGGCCCAGCAGCCAGGAGACGAGCAGGATAACCCCGATGACAAAGACCAGCAGCAGGAAGTACACACCCAATGCCCACAGAGTCACATTGCCTCGCTGGCGGTTTCAGCCGCGCTGCTATGCCGGCCCGATCACCTCAATATTGGGATAGATTCCGGGCCAGCGGCTTGGGTTGGGTAAAGTGTTGGCGCGTGAAGAAAGCGTGCAGTGCCGCAACATTCGCGGCGCTGCCAGTATAAGCGCCGCGCTGATGGCGTGTCGACACTCGCGCCTCGCCAAAGCCGGGTGATACAGTTATTCGCTTAATCCGCGATGAAACCGACCACAGCCCTGGTTCTCCTTCTGCTTTGCTGTCTGGTTGCGCCCCTGAGTGCGCAAACTCCACCGCGCAAATTTGAACTGCAGGCCAACTCACCGCAATTCTGGAAGTTTGTGGACCGCAACGCCAGGCTGGAGAAAATTGCCGGCGGTTTCGGCTTCACGGAAGGGCCAGTGTGGGACCCTGCCGGCTTTCTCTACGTCAGCGATGAAACCCTTAACAAAATTTTTCGTGTTTATGCCGACGGGCGCAAGGAGACTCTGCTCCTGCTCGGCGACCCTGACGGCAACATTTTCGATCGCCGGCATCGTCTGCTCGACTGCGCCAGCGTTCTGCGCGCCATCATCCGCATCACTCCCGACGGCCAGTACACCGTGCTTGCGGACCACTATCAGGGCAAGCGCTTCAACAGTCCGAACGACGTGGTCATCGGCCCCGATGGCTCCATCTACTTCACCGATCCAACGCTTGATTTGCCCAAGGGCCAGCCGCAGGAGATCCCCTTTCAGGGCGTGTACCGCCTGGACAGCAAGGGAAATGTGCAGCTGCTGACCAAAGAGCTTTCCCAGCCCAATGGCCTCGCTTTTACGCCTGACGGCAAACGTTTTTTTGTGGATGACAGCGAAAAGCGAAATATCCGAGTGTACGACGTGGGGCACGATGGCGCCCTGACCAACGGCCGCATCTTCGGCGAGGAGCCGGGCGGACCCGATGACGGCGTGCCCGACGGCATGCGCTTCGACCGCCGTGGGAATTTGTTCGTCACCGGACCGAAGGGTATTTGGGTCTGGGATGCGCAGGGCCGGCACCTGGGCACCATTGTGCTCCCCGAGCAGCCTGCCAACCTGGCCTGGGGAGACAAAGATTACGGCACTCTTTACATCACGGCGACGACTTCCGTTTATCGCCTGCGCACCAGGACGCGCGGCTTTGTGCCTTACCTGTCGCACTGAGCCGCCTGCGTCGGCTTCCAGGCGAGAGGTGTCCTCACTACAAAAGGCAAATTCTGGCGGAGTGCGAAGGGACAAAACACATATGGCCAAGTACGTGATTCAGAGCAAGCGCGGCGCGCCGCCCATGGGCGCCTATTCTCAGGGCTGGCGTGCCGGCGACTTCATCTTCGTGACCGGCAGTGGCCCCATTGACCCCGTGACCGGCAAGCTTGTGGGCGACACCATCGAGGAACAGACCGAGCAGACCATCACCAACCTGGAAGCTATCCTGGAAGCCGATGGCGCAACTCTGGCCGACGTGGTCAAGGTGAGCACTCACCTCCACGATCCCAGCCTCTTCCCACGCTACAACGCGGTATATGCGCGCCGTTTTGCCAAGCCCTATCCTGTGCGCACCACAGTGGGCAGCAACCTGGGCGCCATGCCGGGCATGCTGATTGAGATTGATTGCATCGCCTACAAGCCGCAGGCTCGCAAATCGGCAGGGCGGAGCGCCAAGACTGGCAAGAAGAGAAGGTAGCGGGGCCTCACGCTGGGTGGCGGCGGCGTCTCGCCGACTGGTCTGAGGGCGTCTCGCCCTCAGCATTCTTTCCGGCTTGTCATTCTGAGGCAGTGCGAGCCGAGCTTGCTCGGTGAGCGCTACAAAGAACTTATGTATTGCGTGCCCTCATCGAGATCAACGGCTCACTGGGACCGCTCGCACGCCAGCGGGCAACGGAGTCTCCCTTCCCCGCGCGCTGACCTTCTCGACTGCTTCGATCTCACTGTCGCGCACCAGCAGCGCGCAATCAAAATTGTTGACCGTCGGGCACACATGCCGGGGCAGGAGGTAGAGAATGTCGCCAACCTGTGGCCCCGGGGCGCCCTCTGCGATGGAAAAGGGCAGGTGCTCCTCGCTGGGCGAAAGCGGCGTCAACTCGGGATGGCCAAGCGCCGAGCAGGTGGGCACGCCGGCATCAGCCGAGACCGTCTTGTGGCCGGCGTCGCAGGTCACCATGCCCGCGCACGGACGGCTGACCACGCGCGCTACCACCAGCGCCGCCGGGCGGTAGCCATACTCGGGCGGCAATTGCGCCAGGCAAGTGGCATCGCAATAAACAATCGTGCCCGGCGAGACGCGATGCACGAATTCTTTTGCGCCGAACCCGGGGTATGACAATGCCGCTGGGAAGGTCGGCGTCCCTGCCGTGATGACCTCGGGAACCCGCTCGCCAGCGTTTTCAATCGCCGCGACAATTTTCAGCAGCTGATCGTAGCCGCGGTGCGCAACCTTTGCCCGCTCCTCAAAAGCCAAGCCGCCAAGATGCCCATCGTAATAGTGCAAGCCGCAGAACTTCAGGCCAGCGCTGTTTATCCCGCGCACCAAATTAACAATCTCACCAACCGCACTCTGCTCAACACCGGTGCGGTTCATGCCAGGGTT
>DATJFA010000366.1:0-7986 GCA_035496015.1 Terriglobales bacterium
ACTCATGCACGCTGATGGCAAAGAGGAAAGCAATGGCCTGGAAGACGTAGATAACGTGTTGAAGGGTCATGCCTTAGGGTGATTGTACAGTTGCCAGTTGCCGGTTGTCAGGCTAGCTTTCAAAGTTTCAACAAGGTTTCAAGGTTTCAAGGTTTCAAGGTTTCAAGGTTTCACAGGTTTCAAGGTTTCACAGGTTTCAAGGTTTCGCAGGTTCAGAGTTTCGCAATCGTGGCAAGGATCGCTACGTCATCCCACCCATGCAGGAGTCATCCCGAGTGGCTTTAGCCGCGAGGGATCTCGCGTGCAGCATCACGGAAAGACGAAACCTGAACCTTGAAAGCCTGAACCTGCGAAACCTTGTTGAAACCGTGAAACCTTTCCTACGTCCTTTCCCCCGCCCGCCTCGCCTCTTCCGGAGCTATGTCCTTCACCTTTACCGTTTTGGCGGGAATGCCCGCGACGATGTGGAAGGGTTCGACCGGCTTGGAAGCGACCCCCATGGAGCCGACCATGCCGTGTTCGCCCACGCGCACGCCGCTGAGCACGGTGGCGTGGTAAGTAACCCGCGCGCGCGGCCCGATTTCTGTGCGCATGTTGTTGACGATCATGCCGTCGTTCAGGTCATGGGCGTGCGAGTAAACGTTGGCGTAGTCGGAAATCGAACTGCCCTCATGGATAATGATTTCTCCGCGGTCATCGAGCAGAACGTACTTGTGAATCACGCAGTTATCTTCCACCGTCAGGTTGTAGCCAAAGGAAATTTCCACTCCGTGAAAGATTTTCACGTTCTTGCCACAGTGCTTGAAAACATGGCGGGCGAGCATGGCGCGCACGCGGAAACCCAGCCAGTGATTCAGGCCTACGGGCGAGCGGTCAAACATCATCCAGAACCAGATCAGGGGTTTGCGCTCGGCATAGCGGACCGGGTCCGCATCGCCGTAGTACTCCGGTTCCAGGGTAGTGTTGCGCGGGTCGAAGGTGTGAAACAGGGCCTGTGTGGCGAGCGATCCGCCGGTGGGGCGGGCGTCATAGGCCTGGCCCAGGTAGAGTTCGCAT
The DNA here is from genome assembly GCA_035496015.1 of Terriglobales bacterium. GTDB lineage: Bacteria > Acidobacteriota > Terriglobia > Terriglobales > Acidobacteriaceae > JAICWP01. The sequence continues at coordinate 1,057 of DATJFA010000366.1, forward strand.
AATGTGTCGCGCACCACATTGGAGCGATGCTCGGGATCGCGGTTCATGAACTCTTCGTCCAGGCGCTCAATCCAGGCTAGATAGCCCTTTTCGGCCTCAGGGGTCGGGGCCAGGTTGCGGTATTCAAAGCGCGGCATACGGTCGTCCTCAAAGTGCTCAGGGCAATAGAAAACGATACCACGCGAGGGTTGCCGCCGGCCTCCCAATGCGGTCCGGACGTGGACGTGGTTGCCGGGAATGCGTGTTCAGTAACGCACACTCAATTTCGCAATCGGACATTGGCCCCCGAATGTGTGCCCGGTCATGCTCCCCTGACTCGTAACCCGGATCCCCATCCCATCAGCCAAGTGCAAGATTTTCAATGGAATAGTACCTTTCAGAGCTTGCCTAGCTGGGTGCGCCTTTGGTCTGGCATTTGCAACTTAGGTTGAAGTCTCAAGGCTGGCAAGGAGACGGTTGGAGGCCTCTACGATGGGGATCCTGTTTCAGGACCTGCGTTTCGCGCTGCGCATGTTGCGCAAGTCCCCCAGCTTTACCGTGGCGGCGGTGCTGACGCTGGCCGTGGCCATCGGAGCTAATGCCGTGGTTTTCGGCGCGCTCAATGCACTGGTGCTGCGCCCGTTGAATGTGCCTCGGGCGCAGAACCTGTATGTGATTGGGCGTACCAACGATGCTTTCGGCTACGAATCCTATCCCAACTACATAGACCTGCGTGATCGCAACCGCAGTTTTGATGGCGTGGCTGCCAGCAACTTCACCGGTGGCGGACTGGACACCGGCAACAATCCTTCCCGTGTCTGGGGCTATGAGGTCAGCGGCAATTACTTCGATGTATTGGGGATCCAGCCGTACCTGGGCCGTTTTTTTCATGCTTCTGATGAGCACGGCCCCAACAGTGCGCCGTATCTGGTGCTCACCTACGCGTATTGGCAGACCCATTTTCAGGGTGATCGAGGTTTGGTGGGGCGCACGGTTCAACTCAACAAGCACCCATTTACCATTATCGGGATAGCCCCACCAGAGTTCCGCGGCACCTTCGTGGCTTTCTCCCCGGATTTCTTTGCGCCCATCGTGAACCAGGAACAACTGGACGGGCAGAATCTGTTGAACGAGCGCGGGAGCCGCTGGGTCAGCGAGGTCATGGGACATTTAAAGCCGGGAGTCACTCCGGCGCAGGCCGTTGCCGACCTGAACTCGATTGGCGCCTACCTGGAAAAAACCTATCCCAAAGATGTTAGCCAGATGAGCTTCGGCTTGACGCGTCCCGGTGTCGCCGATGTTTTTGGCGGCGCGGTGCGGGCATTCCTGGGGGGATTGATGCTGCTGGCGGGGCTGATTCTGCTGGCCGCCTGCGCCAACCTGGGCAGCCTGTTTGCGGCGCGTGCGGCGGAGCGCTCCCGGGAAGTTGCTCTGCGCGTGGCCCTGGGCTCGAGCCGACTGCGCATTTTGCGCGGCTTATTTACCGAGGCGGTGTTGATTTCAGTGGCGGGAGGCGGAATGGGACTTTGGGCCAGCGTGCTGCTGTTGGGCTGGCTGAACGCGTGGCGCCCCTTCCCCGAATTTCCCATTAATGTGCCGGTGAATCCTGACGCCCATGTCTACCTTGTTGCTTTGCTGCTGGCGCTGGCAAGCGGATTTCTTTTTGGCGCGGTTCCCATCCGGCAGATCCTGCGCACCGATCCCTATGAACTCATCAAGTCGGGAGCCAGGAGCACGCCCGGGCGGCACATCGGAGTCCGGGATTTGTTGCTGGGAGGGCAAATTGCCATCTGCGCGGTGCTGGTGACTTCTTCGCTGGTCGCCGTCCGTGGACTGTCGCGCTCACTGCACAGCAAACTCGGTGTTGAGCCACAGAACGCCATGCTGGTGGATACTGATTTCACCATGGCCGGTTACCACGGCGACGAAATACCTCCCGTGCAAGAGCGCATGATGCATGCCATGGAGGCAATCCCCGGGGTGACGTCGGTGGGGTTGATTGGTCAGTATCCGCCCTTACACATGGGTTGGAACCGGACTAATGTCTTCAAAGATCAGACCTCAGATCTGCGCCCCGCGAATGCCGCGGCGGAGGTCGTCAGGTATAGCACATCTCCCGAGTACTTCCGCGCTGCGGGCACCGCACTGCTTGCGGGACGGACTTTCACCTGGCATGACGACAAGAACGCTCCCCGAGTGGCCGTGGTGAATGACGAACTTGCCCGTAAGGTGTTTGGCGGCGCGGACCGGGCCCTCGGCAGGTACTTCAAGCTGCGCGACGGAACGCGCATTCAGGTTGTTGGCATTGTGGAAAACGGCAAATACACCGCCAACCTTGCCGAGGACCACCAGTCAGCAATATTTCTTCCCTTGCTGCAATCGCCCTGGAGCGAGACATGGCTGGTGGTGCGCTCAGACCAGGATCCGCAGCTATTGGCGGCAGCCATCCGGGCTAAACTCCGGGATCTGGATGCGGGCCTGCCTGCTTTTATTCAAACCTGGAACAGCGAAATGAACGGAGCGCTGTTTGCTCCGCGCATGGCCACCCTATCGCTGGGCGTACTGGGCATGATGGGAGCCCTGCTGTCCATCATCGGCATCTTTGGCATGGCGGCTTACTCGGTGAGCAAACGCAAGCGGGAACTGGGAATCCGCATCGCCCTGGGCGCGCAGCGCAAGGAAGTGTTGCAGGCGGCGCTGGGACGCGCGGTTCGACTGCTGGCTATTGGCTCCGCCGTCGGATTGCTGGTGGGAATTCTGGCCAGCCGGGTGCTGACCTTTATCGTCTACCAGGCGACGCCGCGCGACCCGCTGGTGCTGGCCGGATGTGTTCTGGCTATGGCGCTGCTGGGCCTGCTGGCCACCTGGGTGCCGGCGCGGCGCGCGCTGGCCATTGACCCCATGGTGCTGCTGCGGGAAGAGTAAAGCAGCGAGCATAAGCGGGAAGCAGCGTCAGCCCGGAATCCCGGTTGGCGGGGTGGAAACCGGAGCCGCCTCATCGCGCAGAGCAGACCCGCAGTAGGGGCAGTAGATGTCATTGGCGCTGACCACGCGCTTACACCGGGGGCAACTCGGGCTCAGCTTGCAGCTGCAGCGAGGGCAGAAGTTGAATCCAATCTCCACGAAATAGCCGCACTGCGGGCAGGAGCTGCGCAGCGGCTGGCGCAGAAGGAAGTAAAGAATGAAACCCAGGGCGTTGGGAATAACAATGACCAGAATCGTCCACAGAACCGGGCTCATGCCGCGGCGCCTGGCGTCGGTGTTCACATAGCCGATGAGAAGCAGAAAGGCGCCGCCGCCTATGCCCGCCAGAATGCCGAGCAGGGGCCGCGCCCATGCCGGCGGAGGGCTCGCTTGGTGAGCCAGCGGAATATTGAAATACCACTGCGCAGCCAGAAAGGCGATGGCCGCGAGGGCCCACGCCCAACCCGGAATAATCCTGATTTCCGCTCTAAATCCACTGGGAGTTTCGTTGGTTGCCAGCATAAGTTTGTCAGCTTTCCTGCCGCCATTGCCGCGACCGTTCGCGGTCGTCCGTCCAATGAATGCCGCGGGCCAGGAGCAACACGCTCACAACCAGTGCCGGCACGATGGAGAAGAAAATGAACCCCGCCTGCCAGGCCAGGGTTGGAACTCCGGCCCACGCGCCGAGCCACGCAAACAAGCGCCACACCAGCGGCGCGGTCACGGTGGCAGAAAGTCCCACCGCCAGGCAAGCCATGCCTACGAACCACATCCGTTGCCGCGCCTGGCGAAGCCTCCCGGCGTGGAAGCGCACACGCATCTGGGTGGCACGCACCAGACGGGAGTCGGCGGCCACTGGCAGAGAACGCAAACTACGAACCACTTCATTGGCCGCTTCCTGATAATTGCGGCACGCTTCGCATTCATGAAGGTGGGAGCGCAGCCAGGTCTGCTGCGCCTGAGAGAGGCCGTCCCCCAGTGCAATCAGCCCGCGCGCCTCGCCATGTGCATTCCGCGTCACGCCTGGGCTCCTTTCAGACGCGTCATTAGCATATTCAGTCCGCGATAGAGCCGCGACTTCACCGTGCCCAGCGGCGCGCCAGTTACCCTGGCAATTTCGTCCAGGGCTAGTCCTTCCTGAAAGCGCAGGACCATGGTCTCGCGGCACTCGGCCGGGATGCTGACCAGGACCGCGCTGATGCGCTCGGCCTGCTCGCGCTGCTGCACAATCTCCCACGCCGATGGCCGGGTGTCGACAGGTTCGACAGGTGCGTGCTCTTCGTCATCTTCCATGAGTCCATCCAGGCTCAAGGGGTTCTTCTTCCGCAAATAGTCAATCGTCAAATTCCTGGCCACCGCATAAAGCCAAGTGGCGAATTCGTGCTTGCCGTCGTACTGATGGCCGCGTTCCAGTACGCGAATCCAGGTTTCCTGGAAGAGATCCTCGGCCAATTCACGATTTCCGGCCAGGTAAACCAGATAGCGCAAGAGCCGGTGCTGATATTGCTCGATCAAGCGGTCCAGCAGGTCCGGATCGCGCCGGCGGAGACCGCGAGCAATGGCGCTGGGCTCGGATTCCATCGCATTCATGAAGCACTGGGCCGTCGCGTGCATGCTACCGGGATATACGGGCGAGCAGCGAAGAAAGATGCATGCTGGAGGGCGGCAGTACCAGACAAAGTAACTCCCTCATAATCAAATAGATAGTTTGCACGTTCCGGTTGGTGTCGGCGGCAAGCTTTGGCAACTAGTTGCCTGAGCTGGCCGATGCCGCCAGCGAAGCAGGCGCTTCATCGCATGCCCCGGCAAGATGGGTTGCGGCGCAGCGCGCGCTGGCCATTGATCCCATGGTGCTGCTGCGCGAGGAGTGAGTTGACCGGGCATTTGCCGCTCCGGTCCCAACTTTCTTGGGCGTGGCCGCTCCTCTGAAATACCATATCCCTGATGAAACTCCGCAGGCGGTTCTCTGCTCGCTATCTTGCATTCCTGCTGGTTTGCCTACTGACCTTAAATGGGTGTCAGCGGAAGAAATCCTCGTCCGAAAAAGCGGACCTGGTGATTCGAAACGCCAGAGTGTACACCGTGGATCCGCAACGTCCCTGGGCGCAGGCGGTGGCCGTCAAAGGCGATCGCATCCTCTGGGTTGGTGACGAGGCGGGCATTGCAGAGCACGTTGGGAGCGCAACGCGAGTGCTGGACGCAGGCGGAAAGATGCTGCTGCCGGGATTCATTGACAGCCATTTTCACGTGCTGCTCGGCGGCAATCCGGATGTGCTGCGCATCGAGCATGGAAACTCTCTGCGCGAAATCCAGGAACAGGTACGCAACTTTGCGCAGCAGCGTCCGAAGTTGAGCTGGATTGAAGTCGAGGGCTGGAACTATTCGGCGTTTCCGCATGGAACACTGCCCACGGCAAAGGACCTCGAGGGGTTGACGGGCGGGCGGCCGGCATTCCTGGTGGCTTACGACTACCACACCATCTGGATGAACCGGGAAGCAATGCGGGAGTTCGGCATCACGCGGACAACGGAGAAGGTCATCTTCGCCGAGAAGGTAGAAAAAGACGCCAGGGGAGAGCCCACCGGAATACTTACGGGTTTCGGCAGCACGGGGCTTTCCGAAGAAGCGGAAGCGGAATTGAGGAAGCACCTGCCATCGCACGCCGCCGGGCAGGTAGAGCGTGGCGTGCAGTGGAATATGAGCCAGGCGGTGAAGGCGGGAATAACCACCATTGTGGACCCGCAGTCGTACCCGGAAGATCTGAAGATTTTTGAAAAGTTGCGGGATGAGGGGAAACTTCCGGCCCGGCTGCAGGTAGCTTTGTTTCACCGGCGCGGGACACCGGAAGCGATGCTGCAGAAGTTTGATGAGGCGCGGCGAAAATACAACGACGACCGGCTGCGGGTGGCGGCGGTGAAGCTATACATTGACGACGTGATTGAGCCGCACACCGCAGCCTTGCTCGAACCCTACGCCGATCGGCCGAACACGCGCGGCGAACTGGACTATCCGCCGGAGGAGTTCAAACAGGTTGTGGCCCGGCTGGACCGATGGAAGTTCCAGGTGTTCATCCATTCCATTGGAGACCGTGGAATCCGCACGGCGCTGGATGCGATCGAGTATGCCGAGAAACAGAACGGACCGCGTGACCGGCGGGATGAACTGGTGCACATTGAGTGCCTGAACGAGAAGGACATTCCGCGCTTCAAGCAGTTAGGGGTGATTGCGTGCATGCAACCCAGGCACTGCGCGCCCGACATTACGGGACAGTGGGCAAAAGCGGTTGGTCCCCGGCGCTGGAAGTACGCCTGGGCGTTCCGCAGCCTGCGGGATTCCGGCGCCACGCTGGCGTTTGGCTCTGACTGGAATGTCGCCGAAATGGAGCCGCTGATCGGAATTTACACGGCGCTGACGCGAAAAGGACTGGACGGCAAACCGCAAGGCGGATGGGTTCCGGAGCAGACGATTGATTTGGAGACCGCCATTCGCGGCTACACCATCAACGGCGCCTACGCCAATTTTATCGAGCAAAACCGGGGGTCCATTACGCCGGGAAAGTATGCGGATCTGGTGATGATTTCCGACGATCTTTTCAAAATTCCAGCGGACAAGATCAAGGATGCAAGAGTGGAGTGGACCATGGTAGGGGGAAAGGAAGTGTGGAAGGAATAATGACGCAGTCAAGGGATACGGCGCCTACGAACTCTGCCCGGCGCTGAGACGTAAAGATCATGAGCCGCCCGCTCTGAAGTTCATCCCCTACCAATTTTGGCGGCGATTCTGCTACTGTTGAGCCCCCATGACCCAACTGGCCCGCAAACTGCGCGTGGTGGACTACTTCACGCTGGGGTGGGGCACCATGGTAGGCGTGGGCTGGCTGGTCGTAATGGACGACTGGCTAGGCCGCGGCGGTCCTCTGGGCGGAGTGCTCGGCTTCGCCATCGGGGGCACCCTGCTGCTGCCCATTGGCTACATCTACGGGCAACT
>DATJFA010000367.1:0-5793 GCA_035496015.1 Terriglobales bacterium
TGCGAGCTCATAAATTCACCTTACGTACCGCACAGGATATCAGAAGCCGGGTGCGGCTTCGCGGTCGGGAGTCACCCTTCCCAGTGACTTAGAAAGGATTACTCGTAGCGCAGGGCGACCATCGGATCCACGCGCATCGCTCGCCGCGCAGGAATCCAGCACGCCACCAAGCTCACCGTGGCCAGCAAGATAACCACGGCCAGGTAGGTGAGAGGATCGCTCGGGCTCACGCCCATCAGCAGCTTGCCCATCGCGCGCGTCAGACCCAAGGCCGCCACCAAGCCGGCGAGCACGCCTCCGCCCACCAGGAGCAAACCTTGACGGGAAATAAGTTTAAGGATGTCGGCGCGGGCCGCACCCAGCGCCATGCGCACGCCGATCTCATGCGTGCGCTGCGCGGCCGCGAACGAAATCACGCCGTAGGTGCCCACCACGGCCAGCAACAGTCCCAGAACTCCCAGGGTTGCGGCTAGCGATGCCGCCAGACTGAAGATAAACAATCCCGCCAGCCCGTGGACCGTGTGCTCCATCGTGGCCGCCTGAATAATGGGCATGTCCGGAGCCAGCTTGCGGATTTCTCGCTCCACTACCGGAATCATCGGCTCCGGTGGCCCCGAGGTGCGCACCTGCAGCGAGGCCAACGAGCTATAGTCCTGCGCGAAGGGCAAGTAGAAATACGGTTGCGGGTCGGGAGAAATAAACCAGTACTGTCCGTCGGCAGCCACACCCACCACCTGGATCCACGGTCCATTGGCGCTCTTCAGGCTGAAGCGGCGACCGATGGCATCCGCGTTCGGCCACAACCGGGCGGCCATGGTTTGGTTCACAATGGCTACCGTCGGCGCCGCTTCATTATCTGAGTCGCTGAAGTTGCGCCCCTGCAGCAGCGGCACCCGCATAGTTGGAAAATAGCCGGGATCAACGCCGTCGTAGGAAATTTCCGGGGCCTCCTGGTCGGGCGCCAGCGGGTGGCCTTCGACATAGACCGCGCTGTTCTGGCTGGGATAAGCCATGGGCACCATCACCGCCACGCTTGCCGATTCTACGCCTGGAATAGCGCGCGCCCGGCTCTCCAGTTCACGATAAAAATTTTTGGTGCGGACCTGGTCGTACCCCACCTCGTGCGGGTTGAGCATGATGCTCACAACGTGCCCCGGGTCGAAGCCCAGGAACATATGTTCGGCGTGGTTGAGGCTGCGCACCAGCAGCCCGGCGACCACCAGCAGCATGAGCGAACCCGCCACCTGTGCCACTACCAGGGAACTGCGCAGGCGCAGCCGAGAAGGCCCAGTTTGGCTGCCGCGCCCGCATTCGTGCAGCACGCTGTTCAGGTCGGCGTGTCCCGCGCGCAGCGCCGGCCACAGGCCCACAAAAATTCCGGTGAGTACGGCTGCCGCCAGGGTATAGACGAATACCTTCCAATCGAAGCGGCAGTCAATGCGCATAGCCCAGCCGGCGGAACTGGTAGTGACGGGATGAAGCAGCCAGCCGGCGGCGGAGATGGCCAGTTCCCCCAGCGCCACTCCCGCACTTCCGCCGAGCAGCGCGAGCAGCAGGCTTTCGATCAGCATCTGCCGGATCAGGCGCCAGGGGCCGGCTCCAATCGCCGCCCGGATGGCCATCTCCCGCTCGCGTGCCGTAGCCCTTGCCAGCAGAATGTTGGCCACGTTCATGCACGCCAGCAGCAACACCAGCGCCGGCAGCACGACAAACAACCCAGCGATCACCGGCACAAAGCTGGAGACTTCGGGCGCCGGCCGCGCCCGCCGCTCCGGAATCACCCGCACTGCCAGCCCCTTGTCTGTGGTTGGAAATTGGGCCGCCAGCCGCCGGGTTACCACGTCCACCGAACTCTGCGCCTGGGCCAGGCTCATGCCCGGCTTTAGCCGCGCAAACACCATCAGGGAGCGGTTGCCTCGGTCAGTCCAGAAGCCGCCACTATCCTGTTCCATCGATTCCATCCCCAGCGGCAAATAGACATCCATGTCGAAGGCGAAAAGCATGCCGTGAAATTCGGGCGGCACTACACCAATGATGGTCGCCGGTTTGCCGTCCACGGCCACGTGCTTGCCAATCACGCCGGGGGCGCCGGCAAATCGTTTTTGCCAGAACGAATACCCCAGGACCAGGTTCAGCGCCTCACCCGTTTTTTCACCTTCTCCGGGTACAAACAACCGGCCCAGCAGCGGCTGCACCGCCAGTGCGGAAAAGTAATTCCCCGTGACAGTGCTATAGGCGATTTGGCCGGCTTGGCCGTCGGCGCTGAGCCCCGCTGCCCCGGTGTCGTAACCGAAAACATCGGAGAAGGTGTGCGACTGTCGGCGCAACTCCTGCATATCGAGATAGGAAAGCCGAGAAGGTCTGGGAGATCTGGCCAGATTCACGATCTGTTCCGAGTGGGGAACGGGAAGCGGGCGCAGCAGCCATTCATTCAGCACGCTGAAAATGCTGGTATTTACTCCGATGCCCAGGCCCAGCGTGATGACCACGATGGCGGTCAGCCCCGGCGATTTGCCCAGCATGCGCAGGCCATAACGCACATCCTGCAGCAGCGAGTGCGCCATGGTGATGCCGCGGGCGTCGCGACACTCTTCTTTGGTTTGCTCCAAGCCGCCGAATTCCACCCGCGCCCGCCGCAGCGCCTCTTCGCGGGGCACGCCCGTACGCGCCAGGTCTTCGGCGTAACTCTCGATGTGGAAGCGCAGTTCACTGTCCATGTCGCGCTCGAGACGCGAACGCTTCGCCAGCGTTCGCAGCCAGGAGCGCAGCCGAACCGCTAGCCTCATACTTCCTCAGGGTTGGTCTGCAGGATGCCGGCAATGATCTCTGCCATGCGGTTCCACTGGTCGGACTCCGCCTGCAGTTGTCGCCGGCCCGCCGCCGTCAGTCGGTAATATTTGGCTTTGCGCTTGTTCTCCGATTCGCCCCACTCGCTGGCTATCAGGCCCTGGTCCTCGAGGCGGTAGAGGGCGGGATAGAGGGAGCCTTGCTGGATTTCAAGTCGATCTTTGGAAATTTGCTGGATACGGAGCAGGATGCCGTAGCCGTGCAGCGGCCCCAGGGAGACCGCCTTCAGGATCAGCATGTCGAGCGTGCCCTGCAGCAGATCGAGAGGCTTGCCCATGTTCGCTTCCTAGACCATCTAGGAATGTAGATCTATTCTCCTAGAATGTCAAAGAGAGAGCAAGAACGGCGCTCGCGCTGGTGCCGACGACCGTCCAGTCTGCCGTGAACCTGTGCTAGCAGCCGAGTGAGACGTTGCAAGCAACGTCTCTACCGTGCTGCAGTTTCAGTTTGCACAAATACGCGTTCCAGTAGAGACGTAACTCGTTACGTCTCGATTCGAGGAGCGTGGAAAAGCACGGCTTCAGCCATAGGAATGTAGCATGCTCTTGCTCCGGGCTTCAGCTCCTGTGGAGAAAGAGGGCGCAGCTTCGTTTCCGCCGCACCCAAATCATCTATGATTTGTCATCCTGAGTTGCGGGGCCGAGCCACACCGCTTGAGGGAGTTCTCCCTCTTTTCTTTGCTGGAACCTCCTATACGCAGATGCGCAGCTCGGACGACGCAGGGGTCTTTCGACTCGGGCATGCGCCCTCGCTCAAGATGACAGGAACAATATTTGGCGGCTGGCTCAGTTGAAACTTCTGTCTCGGAAGAAAATTTCCATCCTTTCATCCGAGCGCAGCAGTACGATTCGCTTGCGAATCGCACTGCGCAGTCGAAGGACCCCTGCGTTTGCTCATCCTCCCACACCGCTTAAGGGAGTTCTCCCTCTTTTCTTTGCTGGAAACTCCTATACGCAGCTGGGCAGCTCGGACGGCGCAGGGCTCTTTCGACTCGGGCATGCGCCCTCGCTCAAGATGACAGGAACAATTTTGGCGGCTGGCTCAGTTAAACCTTCTGTTTCCGAAGAATATTCCTATCCTGTCATCCTGAGCGCAGCAGTACGAGAGGAAAAGCAGGTCCTTCGCTGCGCTCAGGATGACAAACCAGGGATAGATACGGGGAGATGAACCGCTACACGCCTACCGGGTAGGGCTTGGCCTGCTGCGGCTCGCTGCTGAAGCTCAGACGGAAGAAGATTCCCTGGAACAGCGACATCAACCCCGTGTACCAGTACCCGACGACAAACAACAGGAGGAAGGGCACGGTCACGAAGTTTTCATTCTCCACCGCATAATAGACGGTGAGCACGAAATAGGTGCCGATCAGCAGCTCGATCCACGGCACCCACCCAAGCCGGCGGCGGTAGGTGCGCGCCCGCGCCTTGTCCGCCTTGGATTCAATGCGGTACTTGGGCGTGCGCGTAAACGCCGACTGCTTGCCGAAGAGCGCTTCCAGCACCGCCCGCGAGTTGGTAATCGTCAGCCCGATGCCCAGCGCCATCAAAAACGGCAAATAAAGGAAGCAGCGGTACCACGTCTTAGGGTAAAGCACCTTCTGCGATACCAGGTAGAAGCTGGAAATCGAAAAGCTCGATGCCAGGAATAGCGGCAGGTCTATGTACAGCATTTGGAACCAGCCCTGGTAGAAGCGGATGATCATGGCCGGCAGCAGCAGCACGGAGAGGGCGATCATGAGCGGGTAGCTGATGTTGGCGGTCAGGTGGTACCAGGCCTCCAGCTTCACCCGCCACGAATTGTCGCTCTTCATCACCTGGGGCAGAATTTTCTTCGCTGTCTGAATCAGCCCCTTGGCCCAGCGCGCCTGCTGGGTCTTGAACGCGGTCATTTCTACGGGCAGCTCCGCCGGGCACTCCACGTCTTCCCGGTACACAAACTTCCAGCCCTTGAGCTGGGCGCGGTAGGAAAGATCGGTGTCTTCGGTGAGCGTGTCGTGCTGCCAACCTCCTGCTTCATCAATCGCCTGCCGCCGCCACATCCCCGCCGTGCCGTTGAAATTGAAGAACACATTGGAGCGCGAGCGAGCGCCATGTTCCAGGATGAAATGGCCATCCAGCAGGATCGCCTCTACATTGGTCAGGAAAGAATAATTGCGGTTGATGTGCGACCAGCGGCCCTGCACCATCCCCACCTTGGGATCGGTGAAGTGGTGAATGATCTTCATCAGAAAGTCGGCCGGGGGCACAAAGTCGGCATCAAAAATGGCTACGAATTCGCCTTTGGCTGCCTTCAGTCCTTCCCGAAGCGCGCCCGCCTTGAAGCCTTCGCGATTGGTGCGATGGTGGTAAGTGATCGGGTAGCCCTCGGCCGCGTAGCGCTGCACCAGGCGCCGGGCCACGCCCCTGGTCTCGTCGGTTGAATCATCCAGGAGCTGAATATCGAGCTTATCCTTGGGGTAATCCAGGCGGCATACCGTGTCTACCAGCCGCTCCACCACAAATTGCTCGTTGAAGATGGGCAGCTGCACCGTAACCCGCGGCAGCTCGTCAAAATGGCCGGGCGGCTCCTGGTGCCGATCCTTGCGGTGCTTGTAGTAGAGATAGACCAGCGTGTAACGGTGGATGCCGTAGGAAGCCAGCCAGATCAAGACGATGAAGTAGGGAATCAGCAGCGCCAAGTCGAAGGCATTGGCCTGATATAGGCCCTTAAAGGTAGTGTCCAGGAGATGGGTGCGGACGTAATTGGTTAGCCCGTGGGGCGCCAGAAACAGCCCGAGTATGAACTCCGCCAGCAAACACAACCTCCACGACTACAAACGCGCGGTGGTGCGCAAACTATTCATTGTACCTGAGTTTTCCGGTGTGGGGGCGGGGCTCTGCCCCGCCCTGCACGGGGCGTAGCCCCGTGCCCACACAATTTTCTTTAATTCAGGAAATACGTGCGGTAGAG
>DATJFA010000368.1:0-5876 GCA_035496015.1 Terriglobales bacterium
GAATTCATGGCGCCGGAGACGCGATTCATCTCGTCGGCAGGCAGCCGGCGCTGCCACAGCACCTTGGGCACTACCCCGAAGAAGGCGCCGCCGTCGAGGAAGTAGGTGCCGTCGGCTACGTGCGTGACTTCGATATCGCCCAGCGTGACTCGCAGCACTTCCAGCCCCTTTTTCACCACAAAGGGCACGAAGGATCACAAAGGCAAATCATTTTCCCCTTGTTTTCCCTTCCTGTCCTTTGTGGTTAATGGTTTTGAGGTCCCAGATACTTCACAAAGTGATTCTCAATCATGTGAAACAGGTGCGTGCTGGCGGCGGCGCCGGAAATGCCGTGAGTCTTGCCGGGATAAATCATCAGGTCAAACTGCTTGCCGGCATTGATCAGCTCTTGTGCCATCTGGACAGTGTTTTGGAAGTGCACGTTGTCGTCTCCGGTGCCGTGCGCCTCGAGCAGGTGGCCGTGCAGGTTGGCAGCGGTGTTCACCGGCGAACTGGTGCGGTAATTTTCGGCATTGTCCTTGGGCAGTCCCTGGTAGCGTTCGGTGTAAATGGAGTCATAGAGCAGCCAGTTGGTGACCGGCGCCACCGATACGCCCGCCTGGAAGCGGTCAGAGTGGGTCATGGCATACAGGGTGAAGTAGCCGCCGTAGCTCCATCCCCACCAGCCCAGGCGGTTGCGGTCGAAGACGGGATACTGCTGCAGCGCCTGATCCAGCGCGGCCAGCTGATCTTTGAGTTCGGTATCGCCGAAGTGGCGGAAATTGGCGGCAGCAAACTTTTCGCCCCTGGCTCCCATGCCGCGGTTGTCCACCGTGAGCACGGCGAAGCCATGCCGCAGCAGGATCTGGTTGAACAGGCCCGCGGATCCTCGCCATTCGTTGCTGACATCCTGGGCATGCGGGCCGCCATATGGATTGAGGATCAGGGGCACGCTCCCGGGGGTTGCCGTGGCCGCATTCTCCGGCAGCCACAGAATGCCGTAGAGCACGGTTCCGTCGTCGGCTTTGAAGTCCACAAACTTGGGCGCCACGATGTGGTACTCCTTCAGATCATTCGAGGCCCAGAACTGGCTGCAGTTCCCACCCACGGTGCAGAACGACATTACCGGCGGCGTGTGCAGGGAGGAAAAATGGTCAACGTAGTGTTTGGCGTCGGCGGCGAAATCGGCGGCGTGCGTGCCTGCTTCCTGCGAAATTCGCGACAGGCCGGAACCGTCGAGCTTCACGCGGTAGAGCTGGCGGTCGCGGGCGTCATCCTTGTTGGCGGTGAAGTACACCCAGCCCCCGGCGTCGTCCACGCCATCTACGCCGGTGACCTCGTATTCGCCGTTCTCCAATTGCCGCTCCAGGTGGGCGTCGGCGGCCAGGGGATTGGATTTATTGAAGCTGTAGAGATAAAGATGGGTGTAGCCGCTGCGCCAGCTCGACCATAAAAAGCGGTCGCCCGACTTCAAAACCTGGAAGTCGTCACTCACGTCAATCCACTTGGGATTGGTCTCCTCCAGCACGCGGCGCGATTTGCCGGAGGCGGCATCCACGAAATAGAGGGCAAGCTTGTCCTGAGCCCGATTCAGGACCTGGACCCATAGCCAGCCATCGCCAACCCAGCCGAACCGCGGAATGTAGGTGTCCTGGTCTTTGCCCAAAGAAATCCACTTTATCCTGCCGCCATCGGAGCCGACCACGCCCAGGCGCACTACGGGATTGGAATCGCCCGGCTTGGGATATTTTTCCTTCTCCACGCTGGCCTGCACATCGAGAAGGTCGGCAAGCGGATAGGTGGGCACATTTTCTTCATTCATCTGCAGGAAGGCAATGTGCTTGCCGTTCGGCTCCCAGAAATAGTTGCTGCGGACATCGAGTTCTTCGGCGTACACCCAATCCACTTCCCCGTTGAGCAGATCTTCGGTTTCGGTGCCGGCGTTGACCTCGTGCTTCTTGATTTTAGGATTGGCGTCTTCGGTGATTTCTTTTTCGCCGGCCCCCGCCTCCAGCGGGCGTACATAGATGTTGTGATCGCGAATGTAGGAGATGCGCTGGCCGTCAGGAGAAAACTTGGGGTCGCCCGTGGCCTGCGGGGCGGTGGTGATCTGCACGGCGGTGCCGCTATCGAGGGAGTAATACCAGAGCTGGCTCATGGAATCGAAGAGCAGGTGCTTGGAGTCCGGAGCCCAGTGGTAGGCGGCCACGTGATAGCGCTCGATCCAGGTCTTTTCGCGCTCGCTCTTGATTTTGCTGGCAGGCGGGGCCAGGGTGGCGAGCTTGTCTTCGGCGACCAGGATTGTTTTCTTGCCGGTGGCGGCGTCCACATACCAGAGCGCACCGTGTTCCCCTGATGCGTCGCGCTGCACGAAAGAAACCCTCTTGCCGTCCGGGCTCCATTCAATATTGGTGGGAGCGCGACCGGTGATTCCGCCCTCGGCAAAAATGTTCTCGATGGTCAGCTGCTGGCTGGCGGCGGGTTGGGTCTGCGTGGCAGCCAAACAGGAGCACAAGAGAAAGCAGAAGAAGACAGTTAACGGCGAGCAGAGATGCTTCACTTTTCGGCTCCGGCAGCGATGGTCGCCCGCAGAACAGGAGGGCTGAGCAGTGTATCAAGAAATTAGTTCTCAGTTCTTGGGGGTCAACTATGAGTCGGCTCTCACAGCGAAAGGTAGGCAATGGAGATTCCCTCAGGGGCTAAAGGCGACACGCTTTTGTGCCGCCCCTCCGGGGCTCTTCATTATTTTCTTGCGCCATTCCCAGGGCTGACGCCCTGGGCTAAGAGCTGTTTCGCCCTTCGGGCTGGCGCAGTGGAGTACGTGAATCTAATTGCCCCAACCTATGTTCCCGGCTGGACAAGCTGTTTCGCCCTTTGGGCTGGAGCAGTGGAGTACGTGAATCTAATTGCCCAACCAAGGCGAATCCTAAGAAACCGGACTAAAGTGTAAAGCATGTGCCCAGACTAAAAGGAAAACTATGTTCCCGGCTGGACAAGCGGTTTCGCCCGTTGGGCTCAGTGGGAGGCGATTTGATCACCCGCTTTGCCCGGGACGGCGCGGCTGAAGCGGCACAATATCAAAACCGATTAATCGGTAGCTACCAATTGTCAGTCGCCGCCAAGCAGGCTACTGGGAACCAGGTACTGGGTACTGAGAACTGGTTCTACCGAATCAGCAGCCAGATGCGAGCCACTTCAAATAATGCAATGCCGATTCCGGTAAGGAAGTACAAGGTATGTACGGTGCTGCGGCGGGGCACGGAGGGAAGCACGACGCCGCGCTGGCGGAAGAGCACCACGAGCGACGCCTCCTGTTCCAGCATGAAGTCGGCTATCGGGCGGTGAAAAAAGGCAATCGCCAGCCCGATCGCCAGGCGTGTGACGTCCATCCCTATGTCCATGGCTTTGCTTAAAAGTCTACTAGGCGAGACTTGGCATCTCAATCAGGGAAAACGCTGAGAAGCGCAGGAGTCAGTAGTCGGGAGTCAGGAGTCAGGGAGTCCGCCAATGGGGGCTGGGGGCCGGGATTTACCCGCCAAAAGCCCTGCCAGAACGCCGGAATCGCTGCCTACGCGTGCTAGAATGAACAGAGCAGCACGCCGTTACGATGCTTCCCGACATACAGAGGCTAGTCGAGCTCCAGAAGACCGACCGCGAGACTCAGCGCCTGCAAGACGAAGTCGCCGCCCTGCCCCGCCGTGTGGCCGAAATCGAGGCCAAGCTGGCCAATACCAAGGCGCAGGTGGAGCGCGCCCGGACCACCATCAAGGCAGACGAAGCCAACCGCCGCAAGCTGGAAATAGACATCCAGTCATTGCGGCAGAAGATTTCCAAGTACCGCGACCAGTCGCTGGAGGTCAAGACCAACGATCAATACAAGGCACTGATGCATGAGGTCAGCTTTGCCGAGCAGGAAATCCGCATTATCGAGGACAAAATCCTGGAAGGCATGCTGGACGTCGAGGACAACGAGAAGCGGCTGAAGACGGCGGAAGCCGAACTGAAGGAAGAAACGGCTGAAATCGAGAAGGAAAAGGCTGAGGCGCGGCGGCGGACAGCGGAAGACGAAGCCCAGCTGGCCGGGCTGAACAAGCAGCGTGATGAGCTGCGAGGCGCGATAGCCGCTGACGTGCTGCGCCATTACGACCGGGTTCTGAAGCTGCGACGGACGGCTCTGGCCGAAGCCCGCGACCACAAATGCTCCGCCTGCCAGGTGATGCTTCGTCCGCAGGTTTATAACGACGTGCGCACGAACGAGCAGATTATGATTTGCGATTCCTGCCAGCGCATTCTGTACTATGTGCCGCCCGCAGAAGGCGAAGCGGCCCCTCCTCCTTCCGAGAATCACGCCCAAGCCCCTGCCGCACAGTAATTTAGCGTCTGCTTGCCGCACCGTTCGCCGGGTCTGACGCTGGTTACTCACGCCGAAAACTGACCCCGTGGTAAACCGACCCCTATTGGCCGAATGGGCGATGCACGGATGGGCAAGTGCAAACTCTTGCATTAGCTGCAGGTTTGTCCCAAAATGGGCCACCAGGAATCCAGCCAAGTGGCCACTCTCCCCAAGCCGCGTTATTCGTCTCCTCGTGCCGGGGCGTGGCCTGAGTCGCAGATCCATCCCGTAGCAGCTTCAGAGCCGGTGGTCTCGGCCAGTTCTTCCATGTTCGGCCTGCAGGCGCAGGCGCCAGCGTTGCCCTTACCCTCCGAGCCGAGGGTGGCGGAGCCCGTAGTTGTTGACCAGCTTTCCCATCGGCTGAAACAGCTGCGAGCGATCCTGCGCGGTGTTGCGCAATGGTGGATGAGCTTACATTTTCGGCGAGCCCAAGTGCCCATCCTGGTGCTGGCTTTGGGTGTTTGGGCCGTGACTGCGAGAATGGCCTGGCAAAGCGAGGAATCGGCGACACCGCTGCTGCGCCAGAGCATCTCTGAGATACGCCAGGAACGGGCAAAGGCTGCCATGGGAACTATGGGGCCGGCTTTAGCTCCGAGAAATACGGGCGTGGCGCCCACGACGAGCATGCCGCCTCCGGCTCAGGCTCCGGCAAGGGATGCGTCGCGCACTTCGGCCCGTCCTCAACCGGCCACAACGATTCAGCGGACCGTGCAGACGTCGAGTAGGGCGGCAAGCGGGTGGCTGGCCTCCATTCAGTCGTGGTTCGCTGCGGAGCCGGCGGCCCGGGCAAAGGTGGAGGGCAATCCGCACCGCCGCGTGTGGGTGGACATGAAGACCGGGCTCTATTACTGTCCGGGCGCCGACTACTACGGGTTCGGCGGACGGGAACGGGGCAAGGTCATGCCCCAGAGGGACGCGGAGTACGAATACTTCCAGCCGGCTACTGGGGCTCCCTGCGAGTAAGTCTTTCTCAACCGCAGAGACGCAGAGAACGCCGAGAAGAAACATAATCAATTCCGCTTTCCCTTCACCGCAAGTGTGATGGTCTTTGGCTCTGCCGTCTCGGCGTCTCGGTGGTGAAAATCATAATCACAGGTGAAAACATTTAGTATGTTGGCGTGCCTTCGCCAGCAGCAGCTCAGGTTGTGATCAACGCACGTGGCGTAGCGCGGCTGCGCGCCGGGCACGTGTGGGTGTACCGCTCCGACCTGGTATCCGCCGATGGAATTGCGCCGGGGGCAGTGGTGCGGGTAGTGGACGAGCGAGGGCGGGCACAGGGAACCGCGCTGTACAGCAGCGCCTCGCAAATTGCGATTCGAATGATTGCGCCCGGGCCGGTGGAGGACTTCCCTGCGCTCATTCGCGAACGCCTGGTAGTGGCGATTCGCTACCGCGAGCAGGTAGTGAGCGAGACGGACGCCTGCCGGCTGGTGTTCAGCGAAGCCGATTTTCTTCCTGGCCTGATTGTTGACCGCTACAACGACGTGCTGGCTATCCAGGCGCT